>JBLHJZ010000001.1:0-40000 GCA_047619515.1 Saprospiraceae bacterium
GCGATTCTTACGCTATTGATAAGTAGCTGTAGTCCTAAATTAACGCCGTTTACAGAGGATTTGCAGCAGGAAAACGGATGGTCAGAAAGCGAACTCAAGCAAATCCAATTTTATGTTTCCAAGGATATTATACTCCGAAGGCAAGCCACTAAAGGGGTTTCAAAAATTGAGCATGGAGAAATAAAAATCGTCGACGGCAAACGGGTAGAAGAGATCGTTATCAAAAAAGGTACGCCAGGGGTATTCCTATTCCATCCAAAGGAGAACCGCTTTGCTATTAGTTTTGAATCTCGGAAAAATGACGATCCTTATCTGATTTTTGGCCCAAGTAAAAAAGCCAATGGCCGATATACTTTGCGTGCAAAAGATTGGGATAGTAATCGCGAAGGCGGAAAGCTTACTTATGATAGTAAAACCTATTTTACGCCGACTGCAAGTGCCTATGCAGTCTTACTGGTAGATTTAAAAAGAATAAAAGACACCAAAGTAAAGTCGAGAACGGCAGGAGGCAGAAAAATTAAATAAGGCCTCAGGAAGTCAAGTAGACAGGTTGTCTATCACTATAAGCCTTTGACAACCTGTCATCTCGACGCCTTATTTTTTATCAATTCCTTTGAGGAAAGGTACAAAGCGAAAATTATCCAGCTTTTCTATATCAAATTTATTTTCTGATATTCTGGTAACCCGAACCATAGTTTGAAGGTCTCTTGGCCCGACGGGAATTACCATAATCCCTCCAATTGCCAATTGATTTTTTAAATCCTCCGGAATCCCGGTTGCTCCTGCAGTAACAAGAATTTTATCGAAAGGTGCTAATTCGGGAAGGCCTTTAAAGCCATCTCTCAAATAGACCCTGATGTTATTAACCTTTAAATCTTCGATTATTTTTTGAGCTTTTTGGTATAAAAACTCATGTCGTTCGAGTGTGTGAACTCTGGCACCCAGCATGGCCAATATAATAGCCTGATAGCCTGATCCTGTCCCTACTTCCAGTATTTTATCTCGTTTTTTAATCTCTAAAAGATTGGTTTGATAAGCTACCGTATAGGGTTGGGAGATGGTCTGGTCTTTCCCGATAGGAAACGCTTTATCCTCGTAAGCCTGTTCTTCAAAAGCTCTGTCCAGGAATAAATGACGGGGTAACCTACCCATTGCACTTAAAATTTTTTCATTGGTAATTCCTTTTTCTCGGATAGAAGCAATAAGTTTGCGTCTGAGCCCTTTGTGGCGGTATGTATCTTGTAGGATCAATATATTTTTAGAATTTTACAACACTTAACAAACCTTATATTAAAAGCAGCGTAGAAATATTAGTATCATATTCAATGTCGTCAATAATAGAGCTTTTCTTCCAGACTAAAAAGAACTAGATCAAAATACTCTTGTCCCAGGCGAGATTGTTGCCGATCAAGGCTAAATTTACTAACTTAATATTAACCATACTTTTCTGATATGACAAAGATTAAATTTGGAACCGACGGCTGGAGAGCTATTATAGCTAAAGATTACACAGTCGATAACGTGATCAGAGTTGCCGAGGGCACTGCAATATGGATGCAGCAAAATGATTTGTCAAAAGTTGTGATCGGTCATGATTCGAGATTTGCCGGTCAGCTGTTTGCCGAAACTACCGCTCAGGTATTTGGCGCTTATGGGATCAAAGTACATCTGGCAAAAGGCTTTGTTTCTACACCAATGGTTTCTTTAGGTGTGGTGAGAACCAAATCTGACCTGGGTGTAGTGATCACCGCCAGTCATAATCCTCCAAGCTATAATGGTTATAAATTAAAATCTTCTTTCGGAGGACCAACTATTCCGATACATATCGCGCAGGTTGAAGAGGCAATACCAGATACACCAATGTCAGGTCTACCTTCATTGGAGGAGATGTTTGAGAATGGCTTATTAAATTATATTGATTTAGAAACCCTATACCTCGAGCATGTAAGTGCAAAATTTGATCTGGATACTATTCGTAGTGCTAAATTCAAAGTCGCCTATGATGCTATGTATGGTGCTGGTCAGCGGGCTATGAAGTCAATATTACCAGATGCTGTACTATTACATTGTGACGATGATCCTTCTTTTAAAGGACAGGCACCTGAGCCCATTCATAGGAATCTCGGAGAATTATCCGCACTTATTAAAAATGATCCCGATATCGCGCTGGGAATTGCAAATGATGGCGATGCTGACCGTATCGGAATGTATGACGAAGATGGCAACTTTGTAGATTCTCACCATATTCTGCTTTTGCTCTTGCTGTATATGTTTAAATACAAAAACAAAACGGGTAAGGTAGTCATCACTTTTTCTGTCACAGACAAAATGAAGAAATTAGCGGGCATCTTCGGTCTTGAATGCGAGGTAACGAAAATCGGTTTTAAATATATTGCCGAAATCATGACTCAGGAAGATGTGCTGGTCGGTGGCGAAGAATCCGGCGGATTAGCCGTAGCAGGCCACATCCCTGAAAGAGACGGTATCTGGATTGGTCTCATGATCCTTGAGTTTATGGCCAAAACCGGAAAATCGTTGAAAGAATTGATCAAAGAAGTTTACGATCTAGTTGGCCCTTTCTCTTTTGACCGGGACGATTTACATATTAAAGAAGAACAAAAACAAGAGATTATCAATACTTGCAAAACCGACCCATACAAACAACTAGGTAACTTTACGGTTCAGAAGCTGGAAACATTGGATGGTTACAAGTTTTATCTTAGTGATGACGAGTGGGTGATGATCCGGCCATCAGGTACGGAGCCCGTTTTGAGAGTATACGCACAGGCACCTACAATGGAAGGCGTCAGGGCACTTTTGGCAGCTACGCATGAGACGCTTTCTGCGGTGAATGTTTAATTCAGAGGCCAAACATAAGTCAGGCGAATTTTTCAATACTTAGAAGGTTATTAAGCCTTAAGCCTTCTTTTAGCTGCCGAGAAAACGGTATTCGGCATTAGGTTTTCGGCATTCGGAGATTACCGAAAACCGAATGCCGAAAACCAAACAAAGTCAACTGTCTCCCTTTCTAATCATTGCAAAATGAGGAATACCATCCTCAAGATACTCTTCCCCTATCGTTTCAAACCCAAAAGACTGATAAAAATGAAGCAGGTATTTCTGAGCAGAAATTTTTATAGCTTCTCCCGGAAAAAACCTGTCTGTTTCAATCAAAGCTTGCGCTATCAATTCTTTCCCTGCACCTTTCCGCCTTACTTTTTTCGAAGTAAGCACCCTTCCCATAGAAGGATAGTTGTCATAAGAAATGCCTTTAGGAGAAATACGTAAATAGGCCACTAAGACGCCAGGCTCCTCATAACCCAGCAGATGCCAGGAGCCTTGATCCTTATTATCAGCATCAAGGTAGACACAGTCTTGCTCAACGATAAAGACTTCTTGCCGCATTACCATCAAAGCATATAATTCATCAAGAGATAATTCCTGAAATTTTTTACACTTAAAATTAATCATTCCGAAAGATAGCAAACCGGGAGGAATATACAAATTGGAGTAGAATGGTAGAAAAAGGTAAAATAGGGTAGAAAGTTATTTTTTAGTAGTGCTACAGCCCAAAGATAATTGATGATTTAAGATCGTTTACTTCTCTATAGAAAGCATAACTGCTCAGCTTTTACGGATTTATGAGATGAACCAGTAGTCTCTATCCTAAGTCAAAAAATGAAACCCTTAATTCCTGCTTCAATATAAACCCGAAAATGGCTCCCACTTTCACCGTAGGTGAACTATCACTTCCGACCGAAGGGAGGACTATCACTTTCCGACGCAGGAGGAACTATCACTGCGCGCAGCGCCTTTACCCAGGGTCAGCCTCCGAGCCCGTTTTCTGGCGGAGCAAACCACGAAACGCATCTTTTACGGTACTCCCTTCCTGAATGACTTTGTACACTTCTGCGGTGATTGGCATTTCTACCTTATACTTTTCGGCAAGCTCCATGACTACGCCACAAGTCTTAACGCCTTCCGCAACCATTGACATTTCGGCGATGATCTCATCGAGCGTTCTGCCTTGTCCCAATTGGAAACCTACATGGCGATTTCGACTTAGGGAACTAATACAAGTGGCGACCAGATCACCCATTCCGGTGAGTCCGGCAAAGGTCTGCGGTTGTCCGCCCATAGCAACACCCAGGCGAGTCAATTCTGCCAGCCCCCTTGTGATCACCGCGGCACGGGTATTGTCTCCTGCTCCTGCCCCATCGCCCATTCCTACTGCAATAGCGATTATATTTTTTAAAGCGCCTCCTAATTCACAACCGATAACATCATCATTGGTATAGACTCTGAAGAGACCTGTCCGAAAGACTTTCTGCAAAGCGACTGCGATCGTATCATCCACCATAGCAATAACACTGGCTGCTGCCTGTCCGGCGAGAATTTCTCTGGCGAGGTTAGGGCCTGTGAGGACACCTGCCGGATGGCCGGGCATGATCGTTTCAATAATCTCAGTCATTCGCATACGGGTACCCAACTCCAGTCCTTTAGCTAAACTTACAATAGGCACCCAGGGACGGATATAAGGTTTCGCATCTTCGAGGACATGCCTAAAACTCTGTGAAGGAACACCCATCACAATTACATCTGCATCCTGAATGGCCTCTTTGATTGAGGTAGTGGCCTGAAGAGATTCTGTCAGTTTGGCTCCTGGGAGATATTTTTCGTTCCGGTGGTGTTTATTGATTTCTTCTGCAGTAGCAGATTTTCTTGCCCACATTTTGGTTGGGGTATTCTGGGCAGTTAGGGAAGCAACCGTTGTACCCCATGATCCTCCTCCTAGCAGACCGATGCGTAGTTTCATATTGGTTATATTTTTTTACTTAGCAGTTTTTCTTTTTTAAGAAAGTCATTAAGGGGTCAGGTGGTCAAGGGCTTAAGAGCCTGTTTAAAGTTTATAAAATCTTAGCCAATCACTTTGATTACTCCTTTAAAAATGCTAAAGTCCAGTTAAGTGTCTTCGTTTTTTTTCTTGTCAACTTGACTTCTTGACCGTTTGACTTCCTGGCTTCCTGGCAACTTGATCGTTTGACTTCTTAACCGCTTGACCACTTGGCTTTTTATCCGCCTGACCGTTTGACTTCCTGACCACTTGGCTCTCCTCCTGTCCGAGTTCTTTAAGATACATGCCACGGATTTTTGCGATCTGAGAATCCAGTTTTTCTTTTTTCCAACGCTTCGTAGAGATCGGAGGCAAAGCAATCACTTCAATAGCTGCCGAGCGGAATACGTTTGTCCCCAAAGGCATAGCATCATGTGCATTTCGAATAATTACGGGGACTATCGGTACTCCTGCTTCCATTGCCATATGAAATGCTCCTTTTTTAAACGCGCCTAATTTATAATCTTTACTTCGGGTTCCTTCCGGAAATATAATAACAGACGTTCCGCTTTTGAGTGCATCTACTGCTGGCTTCATACCTTCTATTGCCTTTTCTCTATCTGTACGGTCAATAAAAATAACGCCGGCAGCTACCATAAGCTGGCCAATTACCGGCATATTCCTTAGTTCTTTTTTGGCAATCCCAGTGGCATCCTTTCGGATAAGTTTTGAAACGATAAAAATATCTGCGGTACTTTGATGGTTAAAAATAAATACTGCCGGGCGTTGTGACCAGAGATGTTGTTCTCCTTTGACGACCAGTTCTATCCCGGCGGTAGCAATGACCAAATCACCTATGGATGCCATGAGCGAATTGATACCATCCTGCCAGTTCATATTGAATATACCTTTGGATAATCCGGACAGCATTGCAGGTATCAGACTTCCCAGTGCTAAACCTGTTCGTACAACGCTAGACACACCGGGGCGTTCCTCATCATTGAAACGTAAAACCTCCCAGTTATTTCTAAAGGCCAGCGCTGATAATTTGGTGTCAGGATTTACGGCTCGCGGATTACCTACGATTTCCAAAAGAGGGACATCTGCTGCACTATCCGTATAGAAAAAGCTTTTCGAAAGGTCAAGGTTATGTTTTTTGGCGAGTGTCATTCCGGCAATTGCTTTCCCTTCGCCCCAACAAGCGGGCTCAACGATATTCCCGGTAAACTTCCCATTGGCGACTTCCATCTCGGTGCATATCACATGATGAATATTCAAGTCTCTGGCAATTGGATTGACCTGGTAAGGCGTAGCAGCAGAAACTATGGCAACCGTATGTCCTTTGGCAAGGTGAGCATTGACCAAAGCACGTGACTCCGGGTATATCTCACTTGCCAAATGTTTGAGATACACTTCCTCGCCTACTTCGATAAAAATTTCTTCTTTGACCCCTTTAACGCCCTGGGCCCCAACGGCGGCAAGACCGGCAAAATTGCCATTGCCCATCGCATAGACCAATACTCCGGAAAACTGGGCAATGATTTCGTTGGTCGTCATCTTGCCACTAAATAGCCGGGCCTGGAAAAACTCTTTGGCCGAGAAATTTTTTATTAAAGTCCTGTCTAAATCAAAAAAGGCCCCAATATGTGCACCGGATTCTCCTTCCATGACTGCCCGGGTTACCGCCTCCGTTCTTGAACCGGGAACAATATCTCGCTCGATGGGAACAGAGGTAGGATCCTCCGTAGATTTTGCCATAATAATTCCCTGGAGGAGTTTGACACTTCCGGCAATTTCGTTGAGCTTATCCACGAATTGTTGAATTTCTTTTATTTTAGGATTTTCTCCGGTCGGAATGAGTCCCATATTTTGTACTAAGCGGATACCATTGACAAGGAAATTCTTTTTTATGGATTCTACTCGATGAATCCGACCTTGCCAGTGCATTTCTTCACTCAAAAACAGACACTCGTCAATGAATACCTCTTCCTCAAAATCACGTCCCGATTTCCATTTCTGTAAAGCATAAGCCACTACCAGATAAGCTTCGATATAAGTAAAAAGGACTACCGGAGCAACAATTAATTTTTGTTTTTCTAAAAAGGAAATCTTATGTGCTTTGGACGATTCAACTATTTCAATCCAATTTTTATCTAAAATTTCTAGATTGTTTTCAATCTCATTGGTAAACTGTAGTTTTTGAGAATAAAAAAACTCAAACTTAAACAGGCGACGCAGATCCATGATCTCTTCCCAAAAAGCTTCTTGTCTAAAGTCTGGTTTTACCGTCGCCGTTTTTAATAAAGCCAACTCAATAAAAGCCCGATGGTAAAGATGATGGACGGACATGTTGGCATAATAGGTTGCTTGCAGATAATTTTCGGAATTGAGGACATATTTCGCGTCCAATGTTTCGCCATGTTGGAATATGATCCCGGCTCTTTGCAATAAGTTTAAGGCCTTCTGAACGCTATAACTAATAGGTTTTCCACGATCGACGAGAGCATCGAGTTTATATTTTTCGATGAGCTGCATCTGATCGATTACACTATTTTCAATGGCTAGTTTATTTAAAGAAAACTTGCTCAACAAAGCGATACAGATCAGAGAAGTAGTAGTCACCGGAGTAATCTGATTGATCCGGTGGGCGAGTTCCAAAGAAAATTTAGATAGCGCTCCGGAATAATCATCTGTATTTTCCCCTTCGGTAATAATCTCGACAGAGTTTTCTGCATTCATCTCAACCGGGGCGCCAAAACGAATGGATATTTTTCCGAAATTTTCATCCATGCTTTTGACATAATTCAGAAACCACTTCAGGCTCTCCGGGCTTTTCGCTTTACCGCGCCCCTCCATGGTCATTTCTTTTACATCCGGGATCAGATCGTATACAATCGAAACCGGTACATATTTCACTTCCTTGTCGGAGTCCTCCTCTGCTTCCCTGATATATTTCAGGATGCCTACTTTCGGCCACACAAGCTTTCCGGTACGAGACCGGGTGCCTTCAATCGACCACATAAAGTGTGATCTGTTATTGACCTGGGACCCTATAAAATGTCGGAGCGTCGCTTTATAAATCAGATCATTTTTAAAAGATCTACGGATAAATATTACGCCGTTTTGGCGGGCGAGTTGACCAAAACCCATGAAATCCATATTGATGCCTGCGAAGGTATAAGGAAACGGAATTCCATGTCGTCCAAGCGTCACCGCCAACACAAACATATCCAAATAAGTCTTGTGCGTCATCACAAATGCAACAGGGTGACGACGAGCCAGCTTAGTTAACTCCTTGATCTCCGTCGGATTGACATCAATGGTTTTCTGATAAGCACGAGATAAAATATACTTGGAGACTTCTAATCCTACGATATTGGCTAGTGGCTGATGCACCGTGTGTAATTCCTGCAAACAATCCAATGCTTCCTGGTAGACCTTGTCATATGGCTCTCCAAGTTGCGCTGCGATATCTATCAGTTTCTTAAGAAATTTAGGATCGTTTTTAATGTTTTCCATGTTTGATAGCTTCCGAGATTATAGTATTGTTTCGGTAGGTGATAAAGATAAGTAAAATATAAAACAAGCCCAAGTATGTTGAAAACTTGTTGGGGCGGAGAGGGCGGAGAAGACGCAAGTTTAAAACTTGCTTAAGTGGGTAATCTTTGCACCTTAGTATCTTGATGAATCCGATTGGCCTCATTCAGATTTAACAGATTCAAGCCCGGGCGTTTTCCGATCTCTATGCTTCCCAATTCCGCTTCGAAACCTAAAGCCTCCGCTCCATTGAGTGTTGCCCATTTTAATATCGTTTCAAAAGGGACATAAGATTGGTATTTGGAAATAGCCTTCATTTCGTCCAATATCGAAAGCTGCCAGTTGGAGGTCAGGCTATCGGTGCCAATAGTCATCCGTGCTTTTGTATCTATAAAATGTTGGTAATCAGGCATTCTATTTTCGATATATAGATTTGCATTAGGACAAGTTGCCCAATAGACATTTTCACTCCATTGGTGAGCCTGCTCTATGTCCTGCCTGGTGGTGATCGTATTATGAACAAAGAGTGTCCGACAATTTGGATTCATAAATTTCATCGCATAGTCAATTGAAGAGCGGCCAGTTGGTTGAAAGGTATCCAACGAAATATTGAACCCTTTATAAAAATCAACAAAGTCACCTGTTTTATTTAAAAACAACTGATCCTCATCTGGGGTTTCCTGATTGTGAATACTTACTGTCCGATGATTATCATTGGCTTCATTGATCAATTCGAAGAGTTTTTCAGAAACGGTATATGGTGCATGAGGTACACAGCTGAATTTATTGCCATTGCCTTCGATGCGGTTATCGTATACTTCTTTGTATTTTTTAAACTCAGTGGGTGCCCAGCTATTTTGTAAAAAGTCAAACATCTCCACAAAGGTATAGTACCTGATCGGGCTCTTCGCTTTCTGTGTGAAGGTATCTGCCTTATTTGAAATATCGCCGACTGCTACAATGCCCCCTTCATACATTTTCTGATCTGCTAGCTCTATTGCTGCTATAATTTCTTCTTGTGGAATATCGCGAAACTTAACCACATTTGTAATAAAAGGAATTAGAGACGTTCCCGTATCGACTTTTCCTTTCATATGGGAGAGTTCGAGATGGCAATGGGTATTGATAAAACCGGGAACGATAGCTCCCTGATGTACTTCAAGAGAGGAAAGGTCGTGATCAGCTCTTTGATCAATCGAAAGAATTTTTCCGGTATCATCCAGGACGACTACGCCATTTTTGATTGGTGCTGCGCTGACTGGATAAATTGTATTGGCTGTTATTTTTCTCATAAAGGTAAATTTGTTACGCTAATTCGTGCTCAATCGGCTCCGGAATATTTAAAAACTTGTTCTTATTATTTACCTACAAATTACCCCTTCGACTTCGCTCAGGCCGTGGCTCAGAGTAAACTTGTATGAGTTAATCAAATTCCTGAGCGACCAATCCGTTTTTCATTCTGGGTTCAAACCAGGTAGATTTCGGAGGCATTGTTTTACCCATATCCGCCATAGCAATGATGTCTGTCAAGGCCACTGGATAAAGACAGAAACCAATATTTTGCTCGCTTTTCAGTGTTGTTAATCGAAAATCTTCCAGGCCTTTGACCCCTTGAATATAATTGACGCGGGTATCTGTCCGGGAATCTTCGATGCCGAGAATCCCCTTCATCACTTTCTCATTCAACATACTGGCATCCAGCAAAATTTGAGTGTTTTTATAAGAGGCTAATATTTCTTTTTTCCAGGTAAGTTGAAACCATTCATTATTGAAGAACATTACGATTTCATACTTTTTTGATGGCTTTCTTAGATTAATAATCTCCGTATCGAATAATTGAGCAATTTTCGCCATAAAAGTAGTTGGCGAATGACCATTCAAACCTTTGACAACCCGGTTGAAGTCAAGGACTTCCAATTGGTCTGTGGGAAAAAAAGCACTAAGTACCGAGTTAAAGTTAGAATACCCCATCTTATTCATGATCCGTTTATGCATTAGTGCAAGGGTAGAGACCCGGTGGTGACCATCAGCGATATAAGTTTGAGGAATCTTGTCTGCGAAAAGCGCTTGAAATGTATTGATGAGTGTAGCATCGCTTATTTCCCAGACGCGATGCAGTTGCTGGTCTTCCAAAAAACTGATTTCAAAAAAGTGAGTATTATTTTTTTTATAATTATAAATCAGTTCATTGATTTCATCTACTCCGTGATAAGTCAAGAGTACAGGCTTTACAACAGCTCCTCGACTGATGACGAGCTGCATTTGTTGTTGTTCTTTAGTGGAGATCGTATTTTCATGCTTTTTGATATTACCATCATAATAATCCTGTACATCCGAACAGGCGAGCAGGCCGGTATAAGTCCGGTGCTTAGCTTCAATTTCATAAATATAAATAGCTTCCTGGGCGGTCTTATTAAAAAATCCATTCTTTTTGTATTCAGGATATTCAAATTTCACTCTTGCGAAAAATGCATCGGGAGAAGTCAAAAAATCCAGCTTTGGATAAACTGCCTGGAAGGGTTTTATTTTCATAAAGTTCTTTAGCGCATTTATTTCGATGAAAAGAGGAGGCAAGTTAAGGAAAAATTTAGGAGTTAGAAGTCATAGGTTAGAAAATTAGGCCTTAGTGGTCTTGGCATTTGACCTTTGGCTTCTGCCCCTTACCTTGCTATTTGACCATTTTCAAAAAGGTACTCAGGAGCCAGTTGGAATCAGCCTTGATGAGTTTGTCTAACACAGAATCGGCTTTGCTCGAAAAGAGTTTGATATCGCTAACGACTTTGGTGAATTCTTTGGATTCTTCACAGACGTTTTCCACACTGGATATTTCGTCAAGCACTTTAAGCATAGGTTCCAGTTCTTTTTTCTTTCGATGGGTTATTATTTGTTTTACCACCACACTCATGTCTTTTTCTGCTTTGAAAAATTCTTTACGTTCGCCAGGTTGTAAATCTTTGTACACGAGCCCCCAATCTATTAAAGCACGCACATTCATGTTCGCATTACCCCGGCTTATCTGCAATTCTTCCATAATTTCTTCCGCACTCAGGGACTCTTGAGAAATTAGTAATAAAGCGTGAACCTGAGCCATTGTTCGGTTGATTCCCCAACTAGAGCCAAATGCTCCCCAAGACTGGATAAATCGTTCTTTTCCTCTTTGTAATTCCATAATAGAATATTGAAACGTAAGGTATTGATTGTTTTTCAATGAAGCCTAAACTTTCAAAATCATTTGAAAGTTAGTATTTTCAATAATGAAATCAAAATTCAGTACTCTTTGTTTTGAGAAAAAGATGTTTTATGGAAAACCGGAAACATTATCCCTGGTAAAATGGCAGCTTGACCACCCGGGCTTCCAGGCGTTTTTTACCTGCTACCACAAAAATCTCACTATCTAAAGCAGCGAAAGATTTCGGAACATAGCCCATTCCAATCGGAATTGCTAAAGAAGGGGAAGAGGTTCCTGAAGTCACTTCTCCAATTACATTACCTTCTGCATCCTCGATGGGATATCCGTGACGCGGTACTCGACGGTCGTTTATCTTGAAGGCGACTAGTTTTTTATCGATACCTTCCGCTCGTTGTTTTCTAAAAATATCGACTGAATTGAAATCGGCTTTTTTAGTTTTGGTAATCCACCCTAAGCCCGCCTCGATGGGAGATGTGTGGTCGTTAATATCGTTGCCATAGAGGCAAAAGCCCATTTCTAAGCGGAGTGTATCCCTGGCCGCAAGTCCTATTGGTTTGATATCAAAGTCTTTACCTGCTTCAAAGATAGCATCCCATAATTGCTCCGCCTTTTCGTTGGCAACATATAGCTCTACACCTCCGGATCCGGTATAGCCGGTTGCTGAAATGAGTACATTGTCGATCCCTGCAAATTTCCCTTTGATGAAAGTATAATATTTTAAAGCACTCAAATCTATATCGGTAAGCGGCTGTAAGGCTTCTACTGCTTTTGGACCTTGCACTGCCAGGAGACTGGATTGATCCGATATATTGATCATCTTGGTATCAAAGTTATTGTGCTCACTGATCCAATTCCAATCTTTTTCAATATTGGAAGCATTGACCACGAGCATAAAGGCCTGTTCTCCTTCCGCACACTGGTCTTCATCAAGGCGATAAACTAAAAGGTCGTCGACGATACCTCCATGGTGATTAGGTAAACATGAATATTGGGCATCACCGATCGCTAAGTTTGCCGCATCATTAGAAGTTACTTTTTGGATCAAATCCAATGCTTCTTTTCCCCGTACGATGAACTCTCCCATGTGAGAGACATCAAAAACGCCGACACCGTTCCTGACGGTATTATGTTCTTCAGAAATATTAGAATAAGAAATGGGCATATAATAACCTGCAAACTCCGCCATTTTGGCGCCTAATGCTTCATGTTTTTCAGAAAGTGGTGTATGTTTCATACTCTTTTTTTTTTAGTATTATAGTGATTTTTTTGGCGTTTTTAGGAAAAATCGACCATCATCTGCCTACCCATTTATCTTAGGTATAAATTAAATCTATTTTGAAATAACAATCCGGTCAATAGTATCTCCTACTGCAAGTTGATGGACGACGTCCATTCCGTCTACTATCTCTGCGAATATCGTATAGCGGCCATCCAAATGTAGTGCAGGAGAATGAGTAATAAACCACTGGGTACCTTCTGTATCTTTTCCCGCCGAAGCCATACCAACATATCCTTCTTTATCGTAATGCATCATGGGTACTTCGGAACGAATCGAAAAGTTAGCCCCCCCAAATCCATCGCCTCTGGGACAACCATCCTGCACCACAAAATTAGGAACTACCCGATGAAAACGTTTGCCATCATAAAAACCAGTCTTGGCAATTTTTATAAAATTAATGGCAGATGCGGGCGCTTTCTCGGGGAGAAATCGCATTGTTATATTCCCTTTCCTGGTGACGATTACTGCCCGGGTTTCCGCTTTTATGGTATTCGCTAAATCCCAATCGATCGGGTTGTTATAGTCGGGGATTTTAGGTTCGTCGGGAAGTCCTTTGAAAGTATTTAAGGTTTTATTAACCGCATTATAAGTCTCGATGTCTTTGGGTAAACTAAGGGCGTTTAATGCCTTTTCAAGAAAATCAGTACTATCAATAATACTGACAAAGTCCAGTTCTTTTTTTGATAAGACTTCAGCAGAAACATACATCATTCCGACATCGTCGCTGTTGATTGCATCTTGAAAAAAGGCCACTAAGTCTCTCTTGACTTTTCGATATCCCAGGCCAAACCATTTTGCAAATTGAGGATAATTTGCAATATGAGCCAGGGCTTCTGCACTGGCAGTACGAACAACCGGTACGGAAGAGGCTAAGCCCTGCTCGCCAATAAATCTATAATTCCATCCAAATTCGCTTAATGCCATAATCGCCGCCGCTTTTTGATAAGGATCGGCATTTTTAAGTACCACTTGTCTTAGTTCTTCGTTTATTCTTCCTTTAGTTGCCTCAAAATAGGGAGGCAGGTATTTGTTGGCAGCTCTATATAGCGGGAGCCTGACTTGCCAGGGAAGAATCGTGTCTTTAGCTACTTTCCAGTAATCTACCGCTCCAGCCGGGATTCCCATATCCAGGAAGAATTGGCTGGCGGTAATCGCTACATTGATATTAGGATCATTCAAAGCAGATAGGGCAATACCTTTTACACTTTCGTAATCAAAATTATTAAAGGCTCGAAGGATATTGCATTTGATCCTGTAATCTGATGCAATAATGTATTGCGATTTTAAGGTTTGCAATGCTTCCGGAGCTTTGGTTTTTCCAAGTGCGATGGCCAAAGCCATTTGAGTCCGGGGGTCTTTCGCCCGTCCCATCGCTATAATCAAAGGAGCGGTAAGACTATCGAGGTTGATATTTTTAGCTCTGGCCAGGTAGCTAGCAGCAATAAACTGCACACGCTCCGGATACCCGATATCGCCTAAAAATTTGACCATTCGCCCGGTACCTTCTTTAGTGACAATATCTCTCAAGGCATACCTGTAAATCCCCCAGGCCTGCCCTTCTAATAGGGCCGTGTCCTTTCTCGTATAGGTACTGATAGTACTCAGCGCGTTTAGGTATTTAGGCGTTGCGCATTTACCAACCGCTTCTAAAACGGCCCGGTTAAATTTTCCAGAACGGGAAAGGGAATCTCCTTTTTGAAAAGCATTGATTAAAAACTGTTCTGCTTTTTCATTACGAATCTGTCCAAGTGCATAGGCTGCTGCAATTCTTACTTCTTCAATATCGTCGTTTAATAAAATAGCCAGATCCTCGATCGCTTTTTCATCCTGAACAGAACCCATGCCCATTGCAGAAGCATATCTGTAGGAAGGGTCTTTGTGGTCAAAAAAGACTAAGAGACTATCCGTATTCCTCTGATCCAGGAAGTTGAAGATCTTTTGTAAGGTTGGATCTTTCAGGTCAGATTTAATTTCGGTGAGTTTCTCTTCTTGTACCGGCATACATTGCGAGAATGTAGCCATTATAAAAAGATAGAACAAAAAATTCTTCATAGTATCTTGTAATTGCTTGCTTAAAACTCTTCGTTTTCGGTGGTATCCTGCTTCACTTCATCTCCCCATTCATCGCCAAAGTCCTCATTTTCTTCCCCCCCTTCTTCAAAACCACCATAAGGGCCCCTGTCATGCTTGTAAGATTCACAATCCATCTCGATCCCTATATCTCCCGGAGGTCTGTAAAACCGCTTACTGGCATTATAGCCTGATTCGGGATCATGCTCCAACCTTTGGAGTAATTTCGCATAAATGGGCCGAGCCATTTTGGCTCCGATCCCCAGGCTGAGCGATCGGAATCTAACCCAACGATCGTCGCCTCCGACCCAGGTGCCCACTACCAAATCAGGCGTCATTCCCATAAACCATCCATCCACATAATCATTTGTTGTCCCTGTCTTACCAGCCATTTCGCTTTTGAGACCATTAAATCCCGGTAATCCCTGATTCACTACATTTTTAAGCATTTGAATCATTACATAATTGGAATTGGGATTAAGCGCTATCCTATCTTCGATGACTTCAGAATAGATTACATTACCATTCCGATCTTCAATCCGGGTGATAAAAATAGGTTTGTTATAAATACCATTATTGGCAAATGCAGTATAAGCACCGCTCATTTCCATTACGGTAAGGTCACTTGATCCAAGACAAATAGAGGGTTGTTTGGGGATTTTAAAAGTCCCGTTGGCTCTTTGTCTGTCTACATCAACTCCAAGTCCTTTTACCAGATTTCGAACAGCCCGGGTATCACCAAGTTGTTTCATAAGGTATACAGAGACCGTATTTTTCGACCATTGCAGCCCTTTAAATAAGGTAAAAGAATTACCGGAGTATTTTCCATCCGCATTTTGGGGTGTCCAGTCCTTCAGCAAGTTAAAGTTTCCTTCCCCTTTATGAATAGTGTAAGGCAAATCATCTACGACAAAGCAAGGAGAAATGCCAACCTGATCAATAGCCGTTGCATAAATGAAAGGCTTAAAAGTAGAACCAACCTGACGTTCTGTTGTGACGTGATCAAATTGAAAATACTTGTGATTGATGCCACCAACCCATGCCTTGACATGTCCCGTCAGGGGATCAACGGCCATCGATCCGACTTGTAAAAAATTTCGGTGATATTTAATGGAATCCAGCGGACTCATCACGGTATCTTTTTCCATCTGAGCGTTGTAAGCAAAAACTCTCATCTCGGTTGGCGTTTCAAAATCTTTCCGAACCTTGCTCTGTAGCAGCGCCCATTTGCCTTTAAGTTGGGGAAAATTAGGACTATTTAAAACCTTTTTATACATCACCGCCAGTGCTGAGGTAATCATATTTCTGGACACCAGCTTTGTGAACGACCCTCCTTCTTCCCCTGCTATTATCCTTTCAATCTCATGGTCTTTAAGCTCATAATCATCGATTTCATTCCCGATTTTTTTAAGAATATCTGCAAGGTAGATAGTTCTCATATTTTTATACCGCTCTGTATCACGGATAATATTCTTCATGCTTCGCTTCCGGGAAGCATCTTCGGCTTCCAATTCCTCTCGTTCTTTTGACGGGTCACGATAGGTCCAGGGATCTTTTCCTTTCCAGTGTTTATCAAAAGTTTGCTGAAGCTTAGACATATGCTCCCTCACAGATTCCTCTGCATGTTTTTGTATGACAGGATTGATGGTAGTATAAATCCTGAGCCCATCTTTAAAAATATTATACTGGGTGCCGTCTGATTTGAGATATTCTTTTTGGGCAAGGATTTTATAGAGTTCTTTGCGCAATTCCATTCGGAAATAAGGCGCCAAACCATCAGCATGTGTCTGTCTGCTAAATTGGGACATATCCAAGGGCAACTTTCTCAAAGAATCATATTCGATATTATTTATAAACCCATTCTTCTCCATTTGGCTAAAGACAACCATTCTTCGGTGGCTGACCATTTCAGGTCTTCTCAGGGGATTGAAAAGTGCAGGATTTTTGAGCATACCTACCAATGTGGCGGCCTGTTCGATGGAAAGAGAATCCTGGGATGCATCAAAATAGACTTCGGAAGCAGCTTTGATACCGTATGCACCATTCAAAAAACTAAACTTGTTGAGATACATTGCCATGATCTCCTGTTTGGTATAGCTTCGCTCCAACTTGACGGCAATAATCCATTCTTTCAACTTTTGTATTACCCGTTCGAATCCGGAGCCTGGAGATTCCGTAAAAAGCATTTTCGCCAATTGTTGCGAAATGGTACTAGCCCCTCCGGCACTTTTTTGTCGCAAAATCACTGTCTTGATCGCTACTCTGAAAAGTCCTCTGACATCAATACCAGAATGCTGGTAATAGCGCTCATCTTCGGTGGAGATTAATGCTTGTTCTACAAAAGGAGAAATTTCATCAAAGGAAACCTGGACTCTGTTTTCAATATAATAACGCCCAAATACTTCACCGTTGTCGGCAATTATTTCAGAAGCAAGGTTACTTTTTGGATTTTCTAATTCATCAAAAGTAGGTAAATGCTGAAAAGATAAGGTTACAAAAAGAGCAGCAGTACCTATGATACCAGTGATGGTAAATCCCCACAACCATCTCATTATCTTACGATAAGTAGGCTTTCTTTTCTCCTGAAGTGTC
Source organism: Saprospiraceae bacterium (assembly GCA_047619515.1). Classification (GTDB taxonomy): domain Bacteria; phylum Bacteroidota; class Bacteroidia; order Chitinophagales; family Saprospiraceae; genus JAHDHW01. Next base: position 17,503 of record JBLHJZ010000001.1, read on the forward strand.
ATTAACGCTTCCGGAGTTGACTTAATCTGATCATTTTGATCCATAAACCCTAAAATTTAATGCGTCTAGTATGTTTAACTTTGCAAATTAAGAATAAGGAATAAGGAATTAAAAATATTCCTCTATTAATCATATAATATTATTCAAAAAGTAAAATTACTTCATAAACCGGAATAATAGGAAAGCCCTTCAATAACCATACTTTCTTCACAATTTTGATCTATTTCAGCATCACCAATAGCATTCAACATGGTAAAATTAATCTTTCCTTCCTGATTCTTTTTATCATTTTTCATCAAATGAAGTAATTCTGAAAAATATTCATTTTTAAGCGCATACTTGCCATAAATCTTTAATATAAAGGAAGATACTTCTTTTGCGGCATCTTCCGAAAAACCTGTCACCCGGGTTGAAAGATAAGTTTCACAAACCATCCCAGCAGCAATTGCTTCTCCGTGCAATAAGGGATGAGCGCTATTCAATGCCCAGCTTTCTATTGCATGGCCTGCCGTATGGCCGAAATTCAAAGTTTTTCGAATATTTTGTTCAAAAGGATCTTCTTCGACTACGCGCTTTTTGATTTCCAATGAAGGAATGAGTAAAGGTTCCCAGTCTATATCCTTCACGTTTTCAATATGCTTCAATTGATTCCATTGTCCAGCATCGGCAATCAGACAGTGTTTGATAATTTCGGCAAAGCCACTTCTGATTTCTCTTTCGGGAAGTGTTTTTAAAAATATTGGATCAATAAAGACTGCCCGTGGATTTTTAAAAAGGCCGATACTATTTTTTACATCGGCAAAATCGATCCCCAGCTTTCCTCCAATCGAAGAGTCCACATCAGAAAGTAAGGTCGTCGGTATTTGGATAAAATCAAGTCCTCGTTTATAAGTAGCTGCACAAAATCCGCCCATATCTCCAATCACCCCGCCTCCGAGATTGATCACCAAAGCTTTTCGATCAGCATTGGCATCAATCATTTGCTTCCAGATAAAACTACAGGTATGTATATTTTTGTGTTTTTCGCCGGATTGAATTTCGATCACGACTGCTTTATTTAGCTTGGTATTATATTGAAAAATAGGGAGACAGTGCTGCTTGGTATGCTCATCAACAATTATAAAAAATTTTGAATAGCTATTTTGTATTAAAAAATTATTGAGCGGCTCCCAAATATTTCCAACGTAAATATTATAATCATCCAATACTATCGTCTGCATATCTTTAAGTAAATCTCAAAAAATAATTTCTCTTTGAGATTTCGAATTAGTACTAAAATGCCCTTGAAGTTCCTTTTATCTCTAATTCAAAATCGAGAAGTTATTTTTTAAGTGGTGAAAAGTATATTTTCTTATCACAAAGGTAATGTGAGCATTACCTTTTATACGGTAAAAACTAATAATAGTATCAAAAAAATGGAAAACCGCAGCCTTTTGATGATAATTCGTAATAATCAGGCCTCATCAATGAAGTTTACACTCCAGACTTGTGGCTTGTCTATAAATAAAACTTTTGTTTTTGCCCAGGTTTTCCGAAATAAATCCGATTGGCGATAAGTATTTAATGCTTCCTCATTTTCCCAGATGCTAAAGGTGAAAAAGATATTCCCCTGATCCATTCCCTGCAATAATTCAACATGATGGCAACCTTGTGAAGCCCTGATTTTAGATTTGCTATCTTTAAAAATCCGGAGAAACGTATCTATTTTATCTTCCTGGAAGGTAAGTTTTACGATTCTTTTTATCATAAGGTGAGGGATAAGGAGTGAGAAATCTTCAGTCCAGGATTAATAAAATTCAATATGAACGCCATCTTCCACATTCAGCCCTAACAGACTTGCAGCTTTTCCTTTATTAATAGCGATTTCCAACAAGCCTGCGGAATTAAACAAACAAAGTGTTTCTCCTATGGGTACATCCGCATAGCTGAAACTAATCTTAGTAATGGGTTCAAAGCGTTTAAAATAAATATTATACTTTCTTTTCTTGCCTGTCTTATCGAAAAGTTCTTTTGAAATATTAACAATTATATTTTCATAATTATCGCTATACACTACGGTACCTTTGATTAATTCCGGATTGGTAATAGGCTGAAAAGTGATCCTTTCGTCAATCTCATCTACCAAAATTCCGATCTCATTGAAAGGCATACTCCCGCTAATATGTTTTACTGCCCTGGCGAAGATGTCCTGAGCTAAAACTCCGGGATCGCCTTCCAACTCGTAAATTACATCAGGAGACTGCTCAAAGATAAGTGAGAATATTCCATTATCCGGTCCAATAAAATAGTGCCCGTCATAACGAGCAGCTAAAAAGCACCGGTCTTTTTTATAGTGGTCATTTATAGAAACTAAATGGATAGTGCCTTTAGGAAAACTATTGTATGCATTTTTTAAAATATATGCCCCCTGAACTATATCAAAACTCTTCACGTTATGTGAAATGTCAATGATATTGAGGGCTGGATTATGACTGAGCAAAGTTCCTTTCACCACTGCTACGTAATAATCCGCCAAACCCAAATCAGATGTAAAAGTGACAAGAGGCATAATGATTGATATTTAATATTTATTCTTTGTGCTATTTAAATCTAAAACACTAAATTTACCGCAAATAAACGTAATTTTATTGACTTTAGTTATTTAAAAAATGAGGCTGGATATCAATCTATAATAAGTATAAAAAAATATAATATATTGAGTGAAATAATCCTAAGCATAGATGGCGTTGATCCTTTTGAACTATATGGCGAAAAAAATGTAAAACTCAATCTGCTTCGCCAGGCTTTTCCAGACATCACAATCACTTCCAGAGGAAATAATATCAAAATTGTCGGCGATAAGAAAGTGGCTCAATCGGCAAAGGGAAAATTTGAAGTGATGGTTCGTATGCTAAAAGAACAACACGAGCTTACGATAGAAACCATCAAAGATTTGCTCAACGGCAGTAATCCTTTTGATTCGAGGATCAGTAATGGCGATGCCAGCAATTCTACTTTGGTTCATGGCCGAGGAGGCAAACCAATCAAGCCTAAAACCAAAAATCAGAAGAAATTAGTGGACGCTTCGGAAGCTAATGATATTGTCTTTGCCTTAGGCCCGGCAGGTACCGGTAAAACATATGTTGCAGTTGCCTTAGCTGTCAGAGCTTTAAAGAACCGCCTGGTCAAAAAGATTATCCTGACACGTCCTGCTGTCGAAGCGGGTGAAAATCTGGGATTTCTCCCTGGCGATCTAAAAGATAAAGTAGACCCTTATCTACGTCCTTTATATGATGCACTGGATGATATGCTCCCACTGGAAAAACTTAACTTTTTCATGACCAACCGGGTCATTGAAGTTGCTCCGTTGGCATTCATGCGTGGGCGTACACTGGACAATGCTTTTATCATTTTGGATGAGGCTCAAAATGCTACGCCAACGCAGCTCAAAATGTTTTTGACCAGAATCGGCCCATCAGCTAAATGTATCATCACTGGTGATTTAACACAAATCGATCTCCCCTATCATCAAAAATCGGGACTGAGAGAATCCTTACCAATGCTGGAGCAGATCGACGGTATCGAATCCGTCTACCTGACTGTCGAAGATGTGGTCAGACACCGTCTGGTCAAAGAAATCATCAAAGCATATGATAAATTAAATGAAGAGAGAAATGCTCGAAGAGATGCTGAAAAGGATGCCAGAGAAAAAGAAAGGGAGGAAAAAAGAGAACGGAAGGAGGATAGAGATTAACCGGTGTTCGGGATTCGGTGTTTGGTGTTCGGAGCCGCTTGCAAAAAATCTAATCATTTCCAGTACGATCAAGTAGAAGTGATTGAAATCTCTTAATAATGGTATACAATGTTTCCAAGTCCGACCTTTCTATCAAAGGCAATATAAAGCTTGATGGCTCCAAAAGTATCAGTAACCGGGCACTGATCATCAAGGCACTCTGTGAAAAGGCATTTGATATCAGTTATCTTTCCACTTCGAAAGATACTACTACACTGCAAGCCTTGTTGAATAGTGAAGAAGAAGTACTGGATGCAGGGGCTGCTGGTACGACTTTCCGGTTTATGACTGCCTACCTATCATTGCAGGAAGGGACTCAAATCCTTACCGGCTCTGACCGAATGAAACAGCGTCCTATTGGCGTACTCGTCGATGCGCTCAGGAAGCTTGGTGCAAATATCGAATACCTGGAAAATGATGGTTATCCTCCGCTAAAAATTTACAGTCCGGATGTTAGCACTCATAATCGCATAGCTATTTCTGCAAATGTCAGCAGCCAATACATCTCGGCTTTATTGATGATTGGCCCTGTGCTGCCCAATGGTATTGAGCTTGAACTCGCTACAAATATCGTTTCCCGGCCTTATATTGAAATGACGCTCAAGCTTATGGCTCACTTTGGTATCCAATATCAATGGGAAGGCAATCTGATCAGTGTTCCAAACCAAAAATATCAAAGCAAAGCATACAAAGTCGAGGCTGACTGGTCTGCTGCTTCCTACTATTATTCGCTGGCAGCCTTTTCAAATGATCTGGCATTACAACTCAATGGCCTTTGGGAAGGTAGCGTACAAGGAGATGCAATACTTGCAGAGATGATGATGCAATTTGGCGTACAGAGTACTTTCAATGAGAAAGGGGTATTATTGACAAAAACGAGATCCGCAAGTCCTGGCTCTTTCGAATGGGATTTCATTCGCTGTCCTGATATTGCACAGACCATAGCAGTAGTCTGCGCAGGTTTGGGTGTGCCTGGGTCTTTTACGGGTTTGGAAACGTTGAGAATAAAAGAAACAGATCGGATTGCAGCTTTGCAAAATGAGCTGGCCAAAGTAAAGGTTGATTTTTCATTTCAAGATAATAAATCTGCACAAAGCGGAAAGGATTTTTTTGGCGTCAGTGGTCATGCGAAAGTACAATCTCCGGTTTTCGAAACCTATGAAGATCATCGAATGGCGATGGCTTTTGCACCTTTAGCAATGCTGGGAGCTGCAGAAATAAAGGAACCTATGGTCGTAGTGAAATCTTATCCGAAATTTTGGGAGGATTTGGAAACTTTGGGGTTTGTGGTAATATCACTCTAACCCAATCTTCAATCCACCGCTCCAAGTACCTCCAGCATAGCCTTTGCTTTCAACAAGCACTCTTCGTATTCCTGTTCCGGAATGGAATCGTAGACGATAGCGCCACCGACTTGAGAAGAAACATATCGTGCTTCTTCGTTATAAAGTATACTCCGTATTACGACATTAAAATCAAAATCCCCTTCCGGAGTAATATAACCGACTGCGCCGGAATACAAGCCTCGTTTTGACTTTTCATATTGTTCAATGAGTCGCATCGCCATGACTTTTGGAGCGCCGGTCATCGATCCCATCGGAAAAGTGTTTCTGATCGCATCGACAAAATGAATATCCTTTTTCAAATTACCTTTTACGGTAGAAATCATCTGAAAAACCTGCTCAAAGGGATAGATTCCAAAAAGTTCTGTGACCTGTACAGAACCGGGTTCACAAATTTTCGCCAGGTCGTTACGAACCAAATCTACGATCATTACATTTTCTGCCTGATCTTTTTCGCTTGAAAGTAATTGAGCTTTCAGAAGGGAGTCCTCTTTTGCATCCCCGCCTCGTCGTATCGTCCCTTTGATTGGTTGGGAGATTAAGGTATTTCTCGTTTTTTTCAGGTATCGCTCGGGACTGGCACAGAGTAGGAATTTATTTTTTAATTTATAAAAACAAGAGAAAGGTGCTTTGGATAATTTGTTCAATGCATTGAAAACAGCATAGGGATTGATGCTTATATTTTCTGCAAAAAACTCTTGACAAAAATTCATTTCATATACATCTCCTTCGATAATATGATTTTTGATGTCTTTGACCGTTGCTATATATTCGGATTTGGAAATACGATTTTTGAGCTTTGAGAGTCTGGTAATAGGGTCAACGTTATTGATTTCAAAATTTTGTATCTTTTGAAAAACAGCATAGGGAGAAACATCGGTAGCATGGATTTTGACCTCTCTTGATTTTATCTCAATAACAGTAGTTGGTTGAAAAAAGTGCATCTCAGGGAAATCAAGTTGGTCATGATTTTCCGAAGAAAGATGTTCCACTTCATTTTTTAGATCATAACTTAGAAAGCCAAAGAGCCAGTCTTTCTTTTTTTCATAGAAATTTTTAAGATCTTCGAAAGCATCATTATTACTTTTAAAAAGCTGAGATTCGCTACCGACTCCGATCAATGTATCATGGGTCTTAAAAAGTCCTGGGGAATTGCTATTACTATCCAAAAAGCAACAAACCTCTGATGTTGCAGCCCAAGCGAATACTTTCTTTTTGAAAGTATCCACGTTCTCGATATTGAATTGAGCACTTACCCGTGCAGTAGAGGTCAGTAGCATTTAGTAAAAAATTTGATTCGCTAAGGTAATCCTTGGAAACAAAACTAACAACAAGGAAAGAAAGTTTTTCATTTTGTCCCGTTTAAAAAATAAATCCGACATTCCGAAAATCTAAATGATTCTGAAATAGCAATAGCGGTTGAAGAATCGTTTAGATTGAGGAATCCAAAAGCATTTCCCGTATGAATATAGGGAAGGGTTTTATTTTTTGAACAATACTTTGAATAAAAAAAAGAACTGTCAAGTCATGCTTCACCGTTCTTTTTTTTATAAAAATTATATTAGATTTTATGCTATTCGTCTAACCGGAATTCCTCACCCGTCAAGATTTAATATTTTTATCTCTACCCGTTGGTTTCGTTTTCGCCCGTCAACTGTTGCATTAGTCGCTACCGGGTTCCGTTTCCCATACCCTTTGAATAACAGCCTTCGACCATTGATACCTTTATCGGTCAAATATTCAGTGACGGCCTTCGCTCTTTTTTCAGAAAGTTTATTACAAAAAGATGAAGCGCATCGATTGTTTGTATGCCCCCCCACCTCGATAGATATATCAGTATTAGATTTTAAAAAAGTGTAAATTTCGTCCAATACCGGATATGCCTCTAATGCAATGTTAGTAGAATCTGCTTTAAAGTATAAATTCTCAATCCGGATTACCTGGCCTTCCGTCATTTTTGCTCGATCCAGCTTTAATACTTTTTCTTCATTTTTATAGGCTATCGGAGGATCGGGATTATCCTTTGTAACCTCTGTTTTAGGCTCACGTTTCTCTTTTGGTTTAACGGGAGGATTAGCTTTAGATGGAGAAATATTAACAACCACATCCACCTCTTCCGGCTGTTCCAAATCTACGATGGCTGGTTCCGGCTCTGAGTCTTTTGGCACTTCAATAATAGTAGAGGCATCATCAATGAGCACATTACCATTATAGGGGATCGGCGTAGGTGTTTTATAAAATGCTTCGATAGTAATAAAACTATGACTCATTTTAGGTTCGAAACGAAAATTATATTGTTTCCAGAAAGTATGGTCAATTAAGGCTGTTTCAGCTAAGAGTTCTTTCGTATCACAATAGCCTCTGCCACCCCATATTCTCACCTTGATAGGCGTATCATATTTAGCTGGCTGATCTGTTCGGCGACTCATACTAGTCAAATCATCAGAATAACTGATTTTTAAATTGAAAGAATAAACTTTGCCTTTCTCGATAATAGAGCTTAACCGTTGAGAAACTGATTCCCAGGTGTCATTATCACGCGTCACCATCCCGATGTAATAGTTGCCGGCAGTAGCAGGAAGGTCAACTCCAAACCAGCCCGGTTGTACATCCGGCGTATTAAGCTCTTCTGGCCCACAGGCAAACCATCCTCCTGGTGCTTTACAGCAAGGGTGCATACCAAAAGTAGGCGGAAGTATCTCGAAAGATGAATTTATTAAATTAATTTCTGTCTGTGCATTCAGGTGAAAACCTGTAAATAACAAAAAGAATAAAAAGAATAAAAAACTACCTATATTTTTGCTCGTATCCATAAATCAAAAGTTGTCTGTTGTTAAACGAAATTAACACCCCAAATTGTGTTAAATAATGTTTTTCATTGCCCTATGTTCAGATAATACACCGACGTATAATTAGTTGAAATATAAAAACTATAGTAAATTATCGGCATCTTCTTAAAATTAATACCAAGCTAGTACCGAACAAACAGTATTGCTATCCAGAAAATTACAATAAATATAAAAAACAATAAAGGTTTAAAGCTTCATTAACGAAACCTTAAACCTCTAAAATATATAAAAGCACGATTCTTATCGACTAATTAATTTTAAACCGCCTCTTATTTGAAAGCATTGAGGCCAGTGACATCCATCCCGGTAATCAACAAATGAATATCATGCGTGCCTTCGTAGGTCAATACGGTTTCGAGATTCATCATGTGCCGCATGATCGGATACTCATTAGTGATGCCCATACCGCCATGGATTTGTCTGGCTTCCCGTGCAACGTCCAAAGCCATATTGACATTATTTCGCTTGGCCATAGAAATTTGAGCGGGTGTTGCTTTTCCCTTATTGGCTAAAGTTCCGAGCCTCCAGGCTAATAACTGAGCTTTTGTAATCTCCGTGATCATTTCTGCCAATTTCTTTTGAGTCAGCTGAAATTGTCCGATTGGTTTTCCAAACTGGATTCTTTCCTGAGAATACCGCAAAGCAGAATCATAACAATCCATCGCAGCACCTATTGCCCCCCAGGCAATACCATAACGGGCTTTAGAAAGGCAGGACAAAGGTCCTTTTAAGCCCTTGACATTCGGAAGTACATTTTTCTTAGGAACCCGAACGTCTTCAAATACCAGTTCTCCTGTAATTGATGCCCTTAGAGACCATTTGCCATGAATCTCAGGCGTAGAAAACCCTTCCATTCCCCGCTCTACGATAAGCCCTCTGATTATTCCTTCCTCATCTTTTGCCCATACGACTGCGACGTCCGCCATTGGCGAATTGGTAATCCACATTTTGGCGCCATTAAGTATATAGGCATCGCCATCATCTTTGATATTGGTAATCATGCCTTCAGGATTGGAGCCGTGATCAGGTTCCGTCAGTCCAAAGCAACCGATAAAATCTCCATTAGCTAGTTTGGGAAGATATTTTTTGCGTTGTTCCTCTGATCCGAATTTATAGATCGGATACATCACCAGCGATCCTTGTACAGAAGCCATAGAGCGAATTCCGGAATCCCCTCTTTCAAGTTCTTGCATGATGATGCCATAAGCAATCTCGTCCATGCCGCCGCCGCCATATTCTTCGGGGATACTGGGCCCATATGCACCAATCTCCGCCAATCCTTTAAAGAGGTGGGTTGGACAGGCTGCCCGGTTAGCATAATCTTCAATGATTGGACTGACTTCTTGTTTTACCCAGGTGCGTACCGCATCGCGAGCCAATAAATGATCATCACCGAGTAATTCGTCAATGTTATAATAATCGTGTCCCTGAAAACGATCTTCCCGGGCACTTTTATGGGTAACTCCTTTAACTTTTCCGTTATCTTGCATGTTGTTTCTTTTTAAAGAGATTTCTCTTTCAAGAGATAAATTTGGTTTTATTAAAATAGATGGTTCTAATACTTCACAAAAGTAAGGATAATACTACAATATTACCACTTGTTAATCTTATCAAAACATTTTTTCGACACAAAAAAATGCTCTTTTTTGTGTACTTTTGATCCTACTTTAAGTTTCATTTAATCAGCAAATCATGGGAGAAATATCACTCGAAGGGATGAAGTTTTACGCTTATCATGGCGTATATGAGGAAGAACAAATTATTGGCACTAATTATACAGTTGATGTTTTTATCGAAACTGATTTCAATAAAGCGGTAACTAAGGACGATATCCTAAAAACGATTAATTACGAAACGGTGTACCTTATTTGTCAGGCAGAGATGCGTAAAAAGGTCAAATTAATTGAAACGCTCAATGAAAACATTATTACCGCTCTCAAACGTCAGTTTAGCACTATAAAAAACGTTCGCCTGCACATTAAAAAAGCAAACCCTATCCCTGGTGCCCGATTGAGCCACTCTGCGGTGGAAACCGAAGAGAACTACGAATCAAAATGTCCGAGGTGTAAAGCCAATTTTATCTGTTATAATGACAATACCTGTTGGTGCCACAATCTCCGTATCCATCCTAAAACCAGGGAAGCTATAAAACTGGAATTTAAAGGCTGCCTTTGCAAAAATTGCCTTTCTTTTTATGCGGGGTGAATTCAGGGGTGAGGAGAGAGAGGTGAGAAGTGAGGGGGTGAGGAGAGTGTTCTCTGGTAAAACTTTAAAACTTTCATAACAGTAATTTCGTACAGTTGGAACGTTACATCCTTGCGCTACAGGAGTCAAAAGGGCATTGAACTAATTACTTTAATAAAAATAACAACCTTAGAAATGATTAAAAAATTCGGATTTCTACTCCTTCTACTCCAGTTTACCGCTTGTACTGAATTACAAAACCTCGCGGGTACCCTTGCAGAAAGTAGTGCCTTGTCCAGCGCCGAAGTTGGCCAAGGACTCAAACAAGCACTTGAAATCGGAATTGGCAAAGGTTCAGATCAACTTTCACAATTAGATGGCTATTATAAAAGTTCCTATAAAATCCTCTTACCAGAAGAAGCCAGAAAAATAACCGACAAGCTAAAAATAATTCCAGGCTTTGACAAAGTAGAAGATATTATTCTGGAAAAAATTAATCGCGGAGCTGAAGATGCAGCCAAAAAAGCCAAGCCAATTTTTGTCAGCGCCATCAAACAGATGACTTTTGATGATGCTATGAATATATTGATGGGCAATAAAAACTCCGCCACGACTTATCTTAACACGGCTACCCGTACTCAGCTTTATAGTGAATTTAGCCCGATTGTCAACGCTTCTTTAGATAAATTTGATGCGAACGAATATTGGTCAAAGCTTGTCAAGAAATACAATGCTATTCCTTTTACAGAAGATGTGAATTCCGATCTCGGCGATTATGTTACTAATCAGGCTTTAAACGGGCTGTTCGGTATGGTCGAGAAAGAAGAACTAAATATCAGAACGAATTTTTCTGCCCGTACGAATGATTTATTGAAAAAAGTTTTTGCCAAGCAGGATAATTGACCTTCGGTCTATAGAGATAGTGCCTTCGGCAAGTGATCGTCCCGACTTTACGTCGGGAAGAGATAGTTCTGCTTCGCAGAAAGAGATAGTGGCCTACCCAAGTACCGCTCTAATGCTGAATACTTGGCCGAAGGCCACTATCTCTTCCTGACCAAAAGTCGAGATTATCTCTTCGCCGAAGGCGACCTTACTTCTCTTCTATCCCCTCTATACTTCCGGTAATCTGTTGGACGATTCTAAATTCGTTAAGAAAACTTCGGGCAATTACGCGAATAATGGTATAAGCCGGTATCGCCAAGACCATTCCTATGATACCATTAATCTGAGCGCCCATAAGGATAATGATAAAAATTTCCAGCGGATGAGCCAGTACACTATTCGAAAAGATATACGGTTGTAAGACAAAATTATCCAGCATTTGCATCGCACCGAAGACGATGACCACTTTGATTAACAAGGGCAACATTTCCGTATAAAAATCCAAGCCAATATTTGATGATACGGTGATAAATATAGCAAAAGAAGCACCTATAAGCGGTCCCAAATATGGAATAACATTAATCAATGCTGCAAAGAATCCGATCAACAAGGCATTTTTCACCCCAAGCAATCCGAGCAAAACAGAAATAAAAATAGTTATAATGGTCATTTGCAAAAGAATTCCACCAAAGTACCTTCTAAGTAATTTCGTAATCCGATCCAGCGCATTTTTAACTTCCTCCCCATATTTGTTAGGTGCCATGGCTACTAAAAAATTAACAAATAAGCCCTGGTCTTTTAAAAAGAAATATAAAATAAAAACCACCGAAAAAAAGGCAAATATAAAATCACCGGCAACTGCAAATATCGAACTTAAGAACTCTCTCATCTTTTCCAGTGAAAACCACTTCTTCATCGTTTTAGTCAATTGCTCAGTGGGAGATTGCCCGGGATCAATCAATCCGGTTTCAACCAATAAAGTATTTATCTGATCCAATGGTTCTTTTAAAGTTTCTCCGATGAGATTATAATCCACCGCAGTAAGATTTCTGGCTTGTTGTACAACCAGTGGCACAAACATCCAAAGTAATGCAGTAAAAATAATAATGTAGCAAAGCATGGTAAGTATGGCACTGATCGACGACCCTGCCTGAAATTTTCCAATCTTAATATTTTTTTGAAAAAATCGCATCATCGGCTGCCCGATCATCGATAGTACCCAAGCGATCAGGACATAGGCTACAATATCACTAAATAAGTATATGATCGCAGCAATGATAAGAATCGAAACCGCTATTACAATATATCTACTTATATTTTTCATTGGTCTGATGGATTTAGGCTATAATATTTCTTTTAAAATTCCCCAAATATTTTCAGCGACTATCTTATGCCCCTGAGGATTAGGATGGATACCGTCTGCCTGGTTAAGTGATGGAATAGCAGCGACTCCTTCCAATAAGAAGGGGATTAATAATGATTTACTCTCTTCCGCAATTTTAGGGAATATATCTTTAAATTTTGTCGTAAAATCAATCCCCATATTAGGCGGTGCCATCATACCTGCGATAATTATTTTTACTTCCGGGTATTTTGCTTTTGTTTTATCAATGATGGACTGGAGATTTTTATAAGAGGACGCTGGCTGAATACCTCTCAATGCGTCGTTTCCCCCAAGTTCTAAAATAAATACATCAACCGGCTGCCTTAGTATCCAGTCAATCCGCGACTCTCCTCCTGCGGTGGTTTCACCAGAAAGGCCGGCATTGATTACTTTATAAGGGAGGCCTAAAGAGTCAACCCGCTTTTCGATAAGACCGGCAAAACATTCTTCCGGATTTACCCCATACCCTGCAGATAAACTATTCCCAAAAAAAACGATACTTTTAATTTTTTCTTCCTTTGCTATGGGCGTAACCGCAACAGGATCCGAATCTACTGCAGGGCTTGATGTTTTTTGATCCTTTTCAGCAACATTGCATGCTCCCCAAAATAATAAGCCCCAAAAAACAGTGAGTTTCAATAATGCTTTCATGGAAACAAATATACTATTCCTAATGCTATCCACAAACAGTAATAAAGGAGGAAGACAAAAAGAGGAAGCTCTTATACTAAAATATATAAGAAATGGCGGTTAAAATCTTTTCAAATCAGCTATCTTTGGCCACACAAAAGACTATTATATGGAGATTTCGGTGATCATTCCTGTGTATAATGAAGAGGATAATATTTACAAGTTACATGAAAGATTAAAATCTGTCCTGGATCAACTTGGGGTAAAGTATGAAATGATTTTCGTTAATGATGGAAGCAAGGACAACTCGATGCCCATGATAAGGGCACTGAGCAAGCAGCATCCCGAAGTGTGTTATATTGATTTAAGCCGAAATTTTGGTCATCAGGTTGCCGTAACCGCCGGGCTTGATAAATCCAATGGAAAAGCAGTGGTAATTATTGACGCAGATCTACAGGATCCTCCGGAATTGATCATTGAGATGTACAAAAAAATGAAAGAGGGTTTTGAGGTCGTTTATGCCAAAAGAAAACAAAGAAAAGGAGAAAGTTTATTCAAACTGTGGACTGCAAAGGTATTCTATAGATTATTATCAAAAATCACTGCTATCTCTATCCCTGTTGATACCGGCGATTTTCGAATTATGGATCGAAAAATCGTGGAAATCCTAAAGGAGATGCCCGAAAAAAACAAGTATTTAAGGGGGCAAATCAGCTGGATTGGGTTTAATCAAACTTTTGTGGAATATGAACGCCAGGAAAGGCTGGCGGGAGAGACCGGCTATACTTTTCACAAAATGCTGCGTTTTGCATTGGACGGGATCACCGGTTTTTCAGATTTACCACTCAAGATTGTTACTTATTTTGGGTTTATCGTATCCTTTTTTGCCTTTCTTATGATGCTCTATGCTTTGTACGCGCGATTTATAATTCAAGATTATGAACCAGGCTGGGCTTCATTGATGGTCGTAATTTTGTTTATTGGTGGTGTGCAAATGATCGCCGTCGGGATCATGGGTGAATATTTGAGCCGAATGAACAATAATATTAGAAATCGGCCACTTTATATTATCAGAGACACTAATTTATAAGAAAGTGTATATTTCGTAGCATTATCATAAGCCCCTTAACTAATGTTAAATTTTCGTATAAAATTAGGTATTTCAACTTAGTTTATAATTTCTAGCAAGCTTTTTGTTATTACACCTTTCAAATGAAGAACTTTAAAAAAATAATCCTTGCTGAAGATAATATAGCTGATGTTGAATTGACAAAGCTAGCTTTCAAAGCCTTAGACCTTAATATCGAGGTTTGCCATGTTTTTGACGGTCAACAATTGATGGATCGCCTCAGACTTCATCCTATTGATGATATCGCCTTGATTTTACTGGATTTGAACATGCCTAAGATGGGTGGCCTGGATGTTTTAAAAGAAATGTATGAAGACGAAGAGCTTAGAAAGCTGCCCGTCGTTGTGTTTACCTCTTCCTTACACGAGTCTGATGTACATGCCTGCTATGAGTTTGGTGCAAATGCTTATGTAAGCAAGCCGCTGGATATCAATGATTTTCATAAAACGATTGCTGCTATTGCCAACTTTTGGACAGAAATCAATGTCTTACCTGCTTTTAATGGTGTGAGTCTGTAAAAGCAAAATTCCTTTATTTTTCTTGTTTCTCTTTATTTGCCGGGCGTTAGCCCTTACCATACTCAAAGTCAATATTCTTAATAGCGCTTTTATTTATTTTTCCATAAATATGTGGGAAGAGTTCGTTGTCAGTAGATGGTTCATAAATTAATTTAACCTCCAACAAATCAGGATCAATATGTAAGATGATCAAATCTTTTACCTCTTTAAAATACCTTTGGATAACAGATTCGAGTTGCGCTACTTTGCAACAATGTATAAATCCTTCTTCCTGTAAATCCGGACTTTCGTAATAGTCAGCATCAGCCCAGTCTTTCCACAAATTTGGCGTGGTAATATGATATATCATTTTGTCAGGTCTAATATTAAAAAAAACTGCATTACTATTCTGCTATTTTAAAAAACCAATATTCCGTTTCAGTCCCAGATATTTTGTCCGCTTGACTGCAGACTTTCGAAATAACGCTTTAAAAACTTCCTCCGTTAATTCCTCCCAATCTCTTTTGGAAAGATCCAATAAATCGGGGTGTGGTTCAAAGGCAGGTTCCTGATGTTTTTTTGAAAAGCGGTTCCAGGGGCAGACTTCCTGGCAGATATCGCAGCCAAACATCCAATTCTCGAATTTGTCCTTATAAGCATCCGGGATGGCTTCTTTCAGTTCTATGGTAAAATAGGATATGCATTTTGAGCCGTCAAGAATATAACCCTGTGGGGAAATTGCATCGGTAGGACAGGCATCAATGCATTTGGTACAGGTTCCGCAATAATCTTTGATAGGATCGTCTGTTGCTAATTCCAAATCAATGATCAATTCAGCCAAAAAGAAATAAGAACCTTGTTTGGGATTGATAAGGAGTGTGTTTTTTCCGACCCAACCAGTACCGCTGCGTTTCGCCCAGTCCCGCTCCAATACAGGTGCCGAATCAACAAAGCAACGGCCGTCAACTGCCCCAATGGTATCATTGATAAAAAGGAGTAGCGACTTCAATTTATCTTTTAGAATAAAGTGGTAATCTTTTCCGTAAGCATATTTTGAAATCTTAGGTGAGTCCGGATCGCTTTGCTTTTTATCTGTATAATAATTATAGGCCAGACAGACGACTGATTTGGCGCCGGGCACCAGTTTGCGGGGATCCACTCTTTTATCAAAGTAGTTTTCCATATAGTGCATTTTGCCATGCATGCCCTGGTTGAGCCAGGCTTCCAAATGCCGGGCTTCCTCGTCCATAAATTCCGCTTTGGCGATTCCGACAAAATCGAAACCCAATCTATAAGCTTCTTGCTTGATAAGTCGGGTATGATTTGAGATGGCCATGAAAAGATTAAAGATTATAAGATTTGCAACTTCGCAAACTTGAGCATGATACGTCGTTGTGGGCTATCTACTCCTTTAAAAAATATAGTAGCCACCCTGTTGGTTTCCGCTCCATCTATACTCAATACTTTTCCTTCCCCGAATTTAAGGTGCAAGACTTTCATTCCTGTTTGAATTTCACTGGAGGGGTTGGGTTTAAAAGTAGCCGGATCGACTTTAAAACTGGTATTAATTGTAGTCCTTTGATTCGTGAAATTGCCGGTAACTTTTGCCCCTCCACTACTTCCTGTGGATACTTCAGTTCCACGACGCATAGAAAAAGAAGATTCCAAATGTTCCTCGGAGACTTCTTCCAGGAAACGACTGGGTTCGTTATTTCGCATTTTACCATATTGGTACCTATTATCGGCAAAGGACAAGGTGAGAAAACGCTCTGCCCGGGTGATGGCCACATAAAACAATCTTCGTTCTTCATCAATACCTTCCTTAGTATCCATTGACATAAAGGAAGGGAATAAATTTTCTTCCATTCCCACCACGAAAATTGATTTGAACTCCAGGCCTTTTGCAGAGTGAACAGACATAAGGGTTACATAATCTCCTGAGGCTTTTGATTCATCATCAAAATCGGTAAGCAAGGCAATATTTTGCAAATAGGAGGCAAGGGATTTATCTGCCGTAGCCTCTCCCTCCCGCTCTTCATCATTTTCAACAAAATCTTTAATCCCATCCAGGAGGGCATTTACATTTTCCAGCCTATTCATTCCTTCTATCGTCGTATCACTTTTTAAAGCGTCTAACAATTTGGACTGTTTTGCTATATAACTGGCTACCTCATATGCATTCCCTTTTTCTGCTTTCTGCATAAAAACTTTCATCATCGCCAAAAAATCCAGCACTGCGTTTTTAGCTCTTGCGCTTAACGTTACGTCGGGAAGGCAATCCCACATGGATTGATTTGTAGCGTTTGCCAGTTCGCTGATTTTTTCAATGGTTGAATTCCCAATTGCTCTGCGGGGATAATTGATTATTCTTCGCAGTGCCTCTTCATCATTTGGATTGATGGTCAATCGAAGGTAAGCGATCAGATCCTTTACTTCTTTTCGCTGATAGAAAGAGAGTCCTCCGTATACGCGATAAGTGAGGTTATATCGTCTCAGGTATTCTTCAAAAACCCTGGATTGGGAATTCGTCCGGTACAAAATAGCTATTTCAGCATTTTTCAGGTGATTCCTGTTCTTTTGTTCTACGATGGTATCTACTACCCGTTTACCCTCTTCATTATCGCTCATCGCTTTGATCACCTTGATCTTTTGCCCGGTGCCTTCGTCTGACCAAATTTTCTTTTGGATTTGCCTTTTATTATGGCTAATCACTTCATTGGCAGCCTGAACGATATGATCCGTAGACCTATAATTTTGCTCTAATTTAAAAGTCTTTAAGTTTTTAAAATCTTTTTCGAAATCCAGAATATTTTCAATGGTTGCTCCACGAAAAGCATAGATACTCTGTGCATCATCTCCTACGGCACAGATATTCTCCGGGCTTCCCGGATACATTACCAGTTTTTTTAAAATGGAATATTGTAAATAATTGGTATCCTGAAACTCATCTACCAAGACATATTTAAATTTCTTCCGGTACTTTTCTATAACATTATCCGGATTTTTATACCATAATACATAAAGCTGATATAATAGATCATCAAAATCCATTGCTCCTGCTTTTTTACATCTTGCTACATACTTTTCGTAAATTGCATGTGTGAGAGGGCGCTTTGCCAGGAGATCCTGCTGCATCAATTCCTCATTATCTTTATATGCGCGAGGTGGGATAATATTACTCTTTGCTGATGAAATCCGGGCTCTTATTGCATTAACATTATAAACCGTTTTGTCGAGATTCATCTCTTTTACAATCGTTCCTATCAGGCTTTTGGAATCATCCGAATCATATATGGTAAAGTTAGATTTATAGCCGATTTTATCTGCTTCGACTCTTAGTATCTTTGCAAAAATGGAGTGAAAGGTCCCGGCCCAAACCCGATCTGCTTTATTTCCAACCACTTTACTTATCCGCTCCTTCATTTCTTTCGCAGCTTTATTCGTAAAAGTCAAGGTAAGTATCTCCCAGGGAGCTACCCCTTCTTCGATCAAATGCGCAATACGATAAGTCAACACACGTGTCTTTCCTGATCCGGGACCTGCTACTACTAATACGGGGCCTTCCGTATTGGTTACCGCTACTCGTTGTACATCGTTTAATTCTGAAAGATATGACTTCATCCTTTTTGATTTTAAGCTTCTTCTAAACTGATTGCTCCGCCTCAAGGGCTTCCCAATATTCTACTGCTCTCCTGGTATGGGGAATACAGATAGAACCTCCTACCAGATTTGCTATGGCAAATACCTCGAATATTTCATCTTTGGTAGCACCTAATTCGAAACAGGTGCCAATATGATATTTAATACAATCATCACATCTCAAGACCATCGATGCAACTAAGCCTAATAATTCTTTAGTCTTAGATGGCAAAGCGCCGTCCTGATAAGCATTGGTATCAAGGTTAAAAAAACGTTTTAAAACTTTATTATCCTGTGCCAAAATTTTTTCATTCATTTTAACACGATAGTCGTTGAATTCATTTACTTGTGACATTATCTGGGTTTTGGTTCTTATTTATTGATCGCCGTTAAATCTTTTTATGGTTCCTATATCTCCAAACAGACATTAACAATCGCAATGCAAAAACAATAGTGACAATTGCTCCTCCCACGCCAAAGAATAATAGGAGTGAACGGATATAACTCATCATTGATTCCTGCTGATCATAAGGTAAATCTCCTACGACTGATCTAAATCCATTTTCATCAATATAGGTTTGAAAAAAGTTGATCCCGTTTATTATGTAAAGAACTGTTGGTAAACATAATACGATCAAAAAGATTTTGAGTAGTTGTTTCTTAGCAATAAATGTGTGTTTTAGTAAAAATACATACCTTGTAAATGTAACAAAAACAATGATAAATAGGATATTTATCACCAAAAAAGGATAATTCTTAATTTGACTGGTAATCGGGTATAAAACGCCGATAGTCAATATCAAGGTAAAAATCCACCAAATTAATTCTAATTCGAGGTGCGGGCGTTTCTTTTTTTCCATTTTTTTATTTTGGACTGCAAAGGTAACAAAAAGGAGGAGGGAAATATGGAGAGGCAAGGGGGTATTTATCGCGGTTGCACGTTTAAGAGCATCTTAGGGCTTTACCCTTTGGCCTGCACTTTCCAAATTTTCTCCTGCACTTCGTTGTTATTCATTTGTGTAGCAAAGGCTATACTCATTCATCACGCCTCGTTCAGAACAAAATTTGGCGGCGTTCGCCTCAAAAGCAAAGTCCTAACATGCTCTAAGAAATCCTATAATTGCAATGCTTGGTATAGACAAAAAAAAAGCCCATGCCGAATAAACGACATGAGCTTTTAAATTTAGGTTGGCGGCGACCTACTCTCCCACCCAGGGGCAGTACCATCAGCGCTGAAAGGCTTAACTTCTCTGTTCGGAATGGTAAAAGGTGAACCCTTTCGCTATAGCCACCAACTGTTCTTAGTCCCGACATTTTGTCGAGGCTGGTCCGTTGACCTATTTCTTAAATGATGTTTTGATATCTTTTGATAAGTTATCTTTTGATAACAAAACATCATAGACAATACTGGAAGAGTAGTAATAAGAATTTTAGGTTTTACAAGAGCATTGGATATAAATATCCAGATTTACAATATCATTCAGCCTGTATAAAACAAGTTGGATAATAGATTGGTAAAAAAGAAAAAAAAGGAAGCATTCGGGTAATTAGTACTACTCGGCTCCATACATCACTGCACTTCCACCTGTAGCCTATCAACGTAGTCATCTTCTACGACCCTTTTATCCCGAAGGAAATGGAATATTAATCTCGGAGTTGGCTTCGCGCTTAGATGCTTTCAGCGCTTATCCATTCCGTACATAGCTACCCTGCGATGCAGCTGGCGCCACAACAGGTACACTAGAGGTACGTCCAACCCGGTCCTCTCGTACTAGAGTCAGATCTCCTCAATATTCCTACGCCCGCAATAGATAGAGACCGAACTGTCTTGCGACGTTCTGAACCCAGCTCGCGTGCCACTTTAATGGGCGAACAGCCCAACCCTTGGGACCTTCTCCAGCCCCAGGATGTGACGAGCCGACATCGAGGTGCCAAACCCTACCGTCGATATGAGCTCTTGGGTAGGATCAGCCTGTTATCCCCGGCGTACCTTTTATCCTTTGAGCGATGGCCCTTCCATACGGAACCACCGGATCACTTTAGCCTGCTTTCGCACCTGTTCGAGATGTCTCTCTCTCAGTCAAGCGCCCTTATACTAATACGCTCTACGCATGATTACCAACCATGCTGAGGGCACCTTTGCGAGCCTCCGTTACTTTTTTGGAGGCGACCACCCCAGTCAAACTACCCACCACACAATGTCTCCCGTTTTCAACAGGATTAGGACCTAAATACACCAAGGGTGGTATTTCAAGGATGACTCCACAACATCTGGCGATGCCGCTTCAAAGTCTCCCACCTATCCTACACATAGTGTATTCAAGCCCAATGTGAAGCTGTAGTAAAGGTGCACGGGGTCTTTTCGTCCCATTGCGGGTAATCGGCATCTTCACCGATACTTCAATTTCACCGAGCTCGTGGTTGAGACAGTGCCCAGATCGTTACACCATTCGTGCAGGTCGGAACTTACCCGACAAGGAATTTCGCTACCTTAGGACCGTTATAGTTACGGCCGCCGTTTACCGGGGCTTCAGTTAAGAGCTTCGCACCGAAGTGCTAACCCCCTTCCTTAACCTTCCGGCACCGGGCAGGTGTCAGACCCTATACTTCATCTTTCGAGTTAGCAGAGTCCTGTGTTTTTGCTAAACAGTCGCCTGGGCCTCTTCACTGCGGCTCTATCGTTAAATAGAGCGTCTCTTCTCCCGAAGTTACGAGACCATTTTGCCTAGTTCCTTAACCACGAATCACTCGAGCGCCTGAGGATACTCTCCTCGACTACCTGTGTCGGTTTACGGTACGGGTCGTATATACCTGAAGCTTAGAGGTTTTTCTTGGAAGTATGCTAACAACCATTATCACCTTGTCCTTGCAGACTCGGTGTACTATCGTGCTTCAGCTCAACCGGCGGATTTACCTACCAGTATCAACACCTAGACACTTCAACGTACTATTCCGTCAGTACGCAGGCCTTTCGCTGCTCCGTCACCCCATCGCAGTATATACAAGTACAGGAATATTAACCTGTTTTCCATCGGCTTCGCCTGTCGGCTACACCTTAGGGCCCGACTAACCCTGATCTGATTAGCATAGATCGAGGAAACCTTAGTCTTGCGGCGGACGGGTTTCCCACCCGTCTTATCGTTACTCATGCCTACATTTGCTTTTCCAGTCGCTCCACCATACCTTACAGTACGACTTCTGTGCAACTGGAATGCTCCCCTACCACTGATTCCGATAAATCGGAAGTCAATCCATAGCTTCGGTGATAAATTTGATGCCCGATTATTTTTCGCGCAGGAACGCTCGACTAGTGAGCTGTTACGCACTCTTTAAATGGATGGCTGCTTCCAAGCCAACATCCTAGCTGTCTTAGCATTCCCACCTCGTTAATGCAACTTAATTTATACTTTGGGACCTTAGCTGATGGTCTGGGTTGTTTCCCTCTCGGCAATGGACCTTAGCACCCACTGCCTCACTGCTGGTGTCAAGTCATGGCATTCGGAGTTCATTAGGGGTTGGTAGGCGGTGAAGCCCCCTAGCCCTATTGGTAGCTCTACCTCCATGACTCGCAATCCAACGCTGCACCTAAATGCATTTCGGGGAGTACGAGCTATCTCCTGGTTTGATTAGCCTTTCACCCCTACCCACAGGTCATCCGAAAACTTTTCAACGTTTACCGGTTCGGTCCTCCATCTCGAGATTATCGAGACTTCAACCTGCCCATGGGTAGATCACCAGGTTTCGCGTCTACCCCCACTAGCTATGGTCGCCCTATTCAGACTCGCTTTCGCTTCGCTTTCGCACCTGAAGTGCTTATACTTGCTAGTGAGGAGTAACTCGTAGGCTCATTATGCAAAAGGCACGCCGTCACAACAATAAATTGTCGCTCCGACCGCTTGTAAGCGTATGGTTTCAGGTTCTTTTCACTCCCTTTTTTAGGGTTCTTTTCACCTTTCCTTCACAGTACTGGTTCACTATCGGTCTCTCAGGAGTATTTAGCCTTAGCAGATGGTGCTGCTATATTCAGACAGGGTTTCACCGGCCCCGCCCTACTCGATGTAATATCTATAAAACATACATATACAGGACTATCACCTTCTTTGGTTGGGTTTTCCAAACCCATTCTACTTATTTTATAAACACTTTAGGGCTAATCCGCGTTCGCTCGCCACTACTTGCGGAATCACTA
>JBLHJZ010000002.1:0-31899 GCA_047619515.1 Saprospiraceae bacterium
AAGCAATAATTATTATTGCTTTGAAATAAATCATAGCTTTTGATTAATGCACTAAAGCGGTATCTTAAAGCATGTTGGGAATTTGAGATTCGAGTCGAAAACTGTCAGTTTTTTGTTTAGACGAGGCGCAAAAACCGGAGTTATGCCATAGCATAATGAGGCTTTTTGGGACGAAGTCCGCCTGCCTGCCGGCAGGTATAAACAAGGAAATGACGTTTGCAGGCCGAATGCTAAATCTTCAATATGCTCTTAACAGAGGTACCGCTTTTTTTTATGCACTTTAACAGCGATAATTTGTTTGATAAAGTTGATTTCATCATTTATAAATTCCTTAAATATTTAAGTTAAATAACTGAATTATAGGTAGTTATTAATTTTTAAGGGTGTATTAGCTTCCTTAAATGAGTGAAAATTGAGTCGTTTATGTGGATATAAAATAATAATTTTGGAAACCATTTATTTCATTATGTCAGCCAACATATAAAAACCAATCCAAATTGAAAGAATTACCAAATATTCAGCTATTTCAAGTACTTAATGACGGAGAGAAGGAATTATTGATGCGGTCTGCTTCATTGAGAGATATTTCCAAATTTAATTACCTGTACTTAGAAGACAGTACCACTGAAAAAGTATACTTCCTTTTGGAAGGTATGATCAAGGTCTCTACCCGTTCTGACCAGGGAAGAGAGGCCATTAAAGCTATTTTACACCAACATGAGATTTTTGGAGAACATGGACTTACCGGGCAGTCCGTCAGAGATGAATTTGCCGTTGCTATGCTTGATGGTGCAAAGGTACTGGAAGTGGACGTAGACTGTTTGAAAAGCCTGATGCAAAAGAACCATTTGTTTTGCCTTAAAATTTTCAAGTTTCTTGGGGATAAGCTCCGGATAGTCGAACAGCGCCTCGAAGCACAAATATTCCTAAATGCGAAAGATAGAATTATTGACTTTATCAGGGATTCTGCTTGTAAAAGAGGTCGGCGGGTAGGTTATGATCATCTGTTAAAAAGAAGCCTTACCCAACAGGAAATTGCCAATTATACCGGGACGAGCCGTCAGACGGTTACAGAGGTTTTTAATGAGTTGAAAAAATCTAACCTGATTTTTTTTAACAGGAATAAAATATTAATCAGAGAAGGCTTTAACCTTGCTTGTGAGAATCGTAGTATTAGTATTGAGCAGACATCCTAAGTTTTTTTGGAGATAAAAAGGTGTATACTATCTATTACTTTTCTTTTACTTCAGCACCTTTCCTTTGCCCAATTTAATACCCTCCACTTAAATGGAAATGATTATTATATAAATGGGGTAAATATTATGATCTTTCGCCCTCAGAACAAATGAAGACCTGTTTTGAAAATGACTATGCCGGGCTCTTAGTCTGGTCTTATAATGCAGCAGACGATTATAGTGATTGGATGAACTGTAATGAAGCATTAAATAATTTTGGAACCTCCCACCAATCAGTTGTTGATTATATAGGCTTATGTGATGCTGTTCCATTAGAGAAGCCTTTATTAATTTGCAATATTTATCCAAATCCGGCAAATGAATTTATTCATTTAGCTACTCATTTTCGAAACGATTTATTTGAAATGGATATTGAAATTATTAATGCGCAAGGCAGCCTTGTCAAAAAATGAAATTGCCTTATTCTTCTACACAATTAGACATTCGAGATTTATCTTCGGGGTTTTATTATCTCCACTTAAAAATTTCTACAGATCAAGGAAAATTGATACAAGAGGTTACCAACCGAATAGTTGTAATTAATAGTTTTAATAATTGAAATCAATTGAAATATAAATATTTAGTATTAATGACTATTGCTATCCTTTTCATTTTTTTTTGAAGGGTTTACTGAATCTCCCACAGCAAGAGAAATTGCGCTGGAAATCTCTTTTGACAGTGAATCAAAACTTCATTATTTTAAGTTGATTAATAATAGTTATAAAGAATTTATTACCTCAGATTTCATTACCAGATATAGCAGAATTAATATGGTTGATTGTAACGGAAGAGAAGGTGATTTTTTTGCGACGGTAACTTCAAGTATTAGAATTCAGACTGGAGAATCAAGAATATGGAAATCTGACATTTACAACCATTTCAGATCTAATTCAAATTGCAGCACCGGAGATGTCTGTAAATTCTATTGGAAAGTTTTTGAACTTGATAAAAATCTTAAAAAAGGGGAATACAAAGAATACCGCTCAGAAGTAATTGAAATTACGCTTTAATCCAAAATAACCTTTACTGAAAATTCAATCCAGAATTTTTAATAATGTTAATCTTACTTTGGATTTGCTTCCATATCTGGGATGCATCTTCGCTTATAAATTTAAGGAGTGGCTTACAAAAAAAATCATTTAAACGCTAAGCAAACATCCAGAGTACCAAACATAAGCCATAGTCACCAGTGCAGCAATGTTGGATAATAAACCAAAAAGCTTCATTTGTGAAAGCGAATATGTTTTGGTTTTAAAAATAAATAACAAATCCAGAATTAACCAAAGCAGACTCAAGGCCAGTATTCCACCAAATATATACTCCTTAAATACAACAAATAGCAAGCAGACTTCAAGCGCAACAATCAAAATAATCAACAACTTGGTTTTTCTCATTCCAATAACGGTAGCCGTCGTTTTCCTGCCACTTTTTCGATCCGGTTCGATATCCATTACTTCTCCCATCAGATGAGATTGGAAAGCAAATAGCAAGAGGTAGAAATAAGTTTGCCAGGGTAGTGCAGCCACCTCGTTGAGCCAAACGCTAAAAGGGACAACCAATAAATAACCAATCTGACAAAGGATTTCCAGTGGCGGCCTGGAGCTAAGCCCATATCGGGGATGATTATAAAGAAAGTTTATAAAAAGTAATCCCAGGTAGAGATACACCATTTTTAGTCCGATAATCCATATAAAAACCGGGAGGCAGATGATTTGGACCAGTACGATGGGTTTCCAGAGCGCAGCTAATTGTTGCTGGCTTCCTTTGGCTCCGAACCAAAAGCTGTCTTTTCTTGGGTTAATCTGATCTATTTCAAAATCATTAATATCATTCCAGCCATAGACCATAAAATTAAGTGGAAAAGTAACATAAGCCAGCCCCAGCCAAAAATTCATGGAGTCCCAAATTTCCAGGCCACTGGTTGGCATCAGATATAGCCAAAGCGTGGCAAACCATAAACCCGGCCTTGACACCTTTAGCCAAAAGCTAATCATTGCTTTTTTTGGTATTTTATTTTTCCGCCCACGATAGTAAATAGGATTTCTGTGTCAAGGATTTCCTCGTCACTACAGGTGACCAAATTATTGCTAAGAACGACAATATCTGCCAGTTTACCAGGAGTCAAAGAGCCTTTATCCTTTTCTTCAAACGCCGCAAAGGCATTGCCCAGGGTATAAGAGTAAAGAGCCTCTTTGCGCGTCATTCGCTGTTCTGGGAAAAATTCAAGCCCGGAATCGCTTCTTTTGCGGGTTACCGAAGCGTAAAGACATTCGATGGCGCTGATATCTTCTACCGGGGTATCCGTTCCATTAGCGATTACGACCCCGTTGTCAAGCAATGATCGCCAGGGATAGGCACCTAAGCGGGAACGTTCTTCCCCCAATCTTTTTACAACAAACGGAGCATCAGAAGTACAATGTATCCCCTGCATAGAAGCGATAACGCCTAAAGTTTTGAAACGTGGAATATCCACAGGATCGAGATGCTGGGCATGCTCGATGCGCCATCTTAAATCTTTATTGGTAGAGCTAGTAAGTAGGCTATCATAAATATTGAGTACTTCGCGGTTGGCTCTGTCCCCGATAGCATGGACACAGAACTGGAGATTATTGTCAAAAGCGAGGGAGGCTATATTTTTGACTTCTTCGATCGTGGTAGTATTCTGCCCAACGAAATTAGGTTTGTCATGATAGGCTCTAAGCAGCCACGCTCCAAAAGAACCTAAAGCTCCGTCAACTTCTGATTTGATCGCCTTGCAGGTAAAGTAATGGTCACCGGCATCGATTATTGGGAAACCGTCGAGATGGCCATTCATATCTGCATAAGAATGTCTCAACATTGCCCAAAGTCTGATATCCATCTTTCCTTCTTCCGCCAATTTTTTATAGCGGTCTATTTCTAAAAAAGAAGAGCCCGCATCCTGAAAAGAAGTTATACCATTCTCCAGACAGGCTACTTGCGCCAATTCAATACCCTTAATCCAGGTATCGTATTTTTTTTCATCCGAAATGGTATTTAAATATTCCTGGTAAGCGCTTCGAATTACGGTCATGGCGCGTTCTTCAAAAACGCCAATTGCTTCGCCCCGGTTATCTCTTATAATTGATCCGCCGGATGGATCCGGAGTTTCCGGATTTACCCCTGCGAGCGCCATCGCTTTTTTATTGGCAAAAAGCCCATGACCACTGGCATGGTATAAAATAACCGGATTATCAGGTGAGATGGCACTCAATTCATCATGGTAAGGATAACCATGTATTTGGCGTTCGAGTGGTAGGTTCCATTTTTCTTGATGCCATCCACGTCCTTCGATCCATTCCCCTGGTTCCATAGTTTTTGCTTTTTCAGCAACCAGGTCGACGATCTCCTGCCAGTTTTTAGAATGGAGAAAATTCAGGTTGATCAGGCTTTTGCCGAGGCCAGAGAAATGACCATGGCCTTCGATGAACCCCGGCATTGCGAAATGACCTTCCAGGTCAATGGTTAGCGTATGGGCATCACTGAGCTTGTTCACCTCTTCTTTTGTACCGATTTTTAGGATCCGGTCTCCTTTTATAGCAATAGCCGCGGCTATTGGAGTGTCCCCATCCACAGTGTAGAATGTTCCATTCACCAGGATAGTATCTGCTGTTTCCGGATTTTGGCAATTCCAGGAGAGGAGAGAAAGAAATAATAAAAGTAGAACGTTGATATGGTTGGTCATTACTGGCTTTGAATTGATAGCATGATTAAACTGAATTTTAAATTAGGATTAAAATTAGAAAAACCAGCATTAAAGCCAAAAGAAAAGGAAAACTATTGAAAAAGGTACCGCTATCTCAAAAGTAATATACTTTATTTCAGAGGTTTTTGTACGTCAGAGCGGCTAAGAACGCTTGCCCTAAACGACTCTTGTCTTTTCGAGCAT
The DNA here is from genome assembly GCA_047619515.1 of Saprospiraceae bacterium. Taxonomy (GTDB): domain Bacteria; phylum Bacteroidota; class Bacteroidia; order Chitinophagales; family Saprospiraceae; genus JAHDHW01. The sequence goes on from JBLHJZ010000002.1 coordinate 5,143, forward strand.
TGGCGCTGGCTTGATACTGTGTATCAATGGAATTAGCCATCGGAGCCGAGAAAGAGTCGAATGGGCCGAAACCCGAATAAGGCCTATTATTAAGAATTTATGGCAACCAGTTGAGCCATTACCTTATTGTATAAATCCTGTGGTTTAAAGGGTTTACTGATATAATCGTTCATTCCGGCATCTTTGCAGCGTTCGGATTCTTGCTTGGAGCTATTTGCGGTAAGGGCTATGATGGGTACCGTACTTTTTTCACGGATTTTTTTAGTCGCTTCTATCCCCCCCATGACGGGCATTTGGATATCCATCAGGATAAGATCATAGCCATGTTCGCGATATTTTTCCACACCTATTAAACCATTTTCGGCGATGTCTACACTTACGAGACTGGACCAGGTTGTCAATATCTTTTTAGTAGCGATCTGGTTGAGGAAGTGATCTTCCACCAATAATATTTTAAGTGCTACCTCAGGCTTATGGTTCGCGTTAAAAGAAAGCTGCTTGATGGTTTTTACAGGAAAGACAACTTTGTAATAAGTATTGCCTTCGAGACTTTCGATCGTATACTGCCCTTTTAGCGTTTTGATTAATTTTGAAGCGATTGCCATGCCTAGCAATGGTTGTTCATTATTTTGCTCTTCGGTATTATACACCTCTAGCATCTTTTCTGCTTCAAGAAGCTCCTGAATTTCCCCGGAGGATAATATTTGACCCTTATTTTCAATGCGGAAAATAATATTTCCATTATTATTTACTTGCTTTTCCAGTTCGCACTTTAAATTCACAGCCCCTTCATCTTTACTATGGGAAAGCACATTATCTAATATATTATATAAAATCTGGGTAATCTTATTACCATCAGAAAGGATTTTTTCCGAGGCAAGCTTCGACAGATCTGTACTAAAATCAACACTTGCATTATCTGCTTTTATTTTGATCACTTTTTCCAGACTGTATAGAAAATCTTTTATCGCAATCTCTTCTTCGGCTACTTTTAAATTCTCGGACATCAGCAGACTAAAGTTCAATAGATTATTGGTCATAATAGACAAATCATCTAAAGATATTTTCAGCCCATCTATGTATTCTTTTTGTTGATTACTGGTAGCACTGTTTTCGAGCAGATAAAAGAGATTGACAATGGACGAAAGCGGAGTCCTAATATGGAAGCTCATATCAGCCAGTGCTTCTTCTTTCAGTTTTGAGGTACGGGAAGACATGTTTTTTTCAATGATAATCTGCTCTGAAAGCTTTCTTTCCGTAATATCCTGGAGCGCACCGACCAGTAAAATTTTATTGGTTACATTTTCAAAATAAACTTTTGCCTGAATCGATACGTATTTTATCGTTCTTCCACCCACTATGATTCGATGTTCAAGCTTATGAAGCTGCCCATCTTTAGTAGACTTTTCAAAAAAAGCTTCTACCGTTTTACGATCATCAATATGGACATAGTTCATATAATCCGAGAGGCTAGGGTTGATACTTCCCGGATTGTAACCCATTATCCTAAATATTTCATTAGTCCATTTCATCGTATTGGATACGATATCCATCTCCCAGTTACCAAAATGAGCCATTTCCTGTGCCTCCATAAATCGCTTTTCACTGATCGCCAGGTTTTTGGCAGTAGCTTCGAGTTGGAGTTGGGTTTTGAACCGATGTAAAGAGTATCTGATCGAACGGCCAAAAAGTTTACCGTCAAATTGGCCTTTAACGAGAAAATCCTGAGCGCCAGCTTTTATAGCCTGATTCCCAACAATTTCATTATTTACGCCGGTGAGGACTATTACTGGTATCAATGGAAATCTTTCTAAGAAGTTAGAAAGCGTTTTAAATCCGGTACTATCAGGTAGGGAAAGATCGAGAAGGACAAGAGAAATCTCGTGGTTTTTTATAACATCAATACCATCAAAATAGCTCTCTGCGTGAAACAGGTCATGCTTGACGGAGGCGTCTTTGAGTAGGATTTTTACTAAATTGAAATCACCTGGATTATCTTCAATTACCAGAATGTTTGTTCTTGAATTTGTATTCATAATATGCGCACGCTTTCACCAGTTAATAGCCAAGTAAACTCCGATAGTTAGTCAACCATAGTTGGAAGTATTGCTGTTGTCAACCAGAAATCTTCAATTTTTTGAATAATATCAAAGAATTTGTCAAAATCAACTGGCTTGTTTATGTAGCAATTTACGTGAAGATTATAACTCTTCAAAATATCCTGCTCAGCATTTGATGTAGTCAGGACTACCACTGGGATTCTTTTCAAGTAATTATCCGTTTTTATTTCCTGCAAAACTTCTCTACCATCCCTTTTCGGCAAGTTTAAATCTAATAAAATAAGGTCAGGAATAACCATGTTTTCGTAGGGAGCTTCTTTTCTTAGAAACTTGATCGCTTCTACGCCATCCATCACCACTTCAAGGTTGATAGCTAGTGTTCCTTCTTTGAAGGCTTCCTGGGTAAGGCGGACATCGCCTGGATTATCTTCAATCAGTAAAATGTTTACGGGTCTATTTTTTTTAATCATTGTATTAAAAATTACGGTTTAATGAACGTTATACACTTTTTAAAGTTGCATAACTAATAAATCAAATGGATGATTTCTGGATTTGTTGTCCGTAGACAATAACTGGAATGAATGTGTTGTTCTTGTTTGCTTGAGAAAGTAAATCTTATACGATTTAATGCTATTCCTTATGGCAAAGCTTATTGTATTTAGGCTTCTGTGACAGCTTAAACATAATTTTTTTTAATAAATATATTTAATGCTAAGCTTTCTAGTGTTGTTTACGTTGAATGATTTATCATCAATTCGAGATTGATAGATTCGATATTTAATCAATTCTTTGCAGCTTTTCCTTATTATTGTGCTTTCCTGATTGCTTAATTTAAGTTGCGGATATCTTCAACTTTTAATAGTCCACAGCCCTCAGCCCTCAATGTGCAGTCTGATTCTGCTAAAAATAATGATCAGCACTTAAATTTTAGCAGGATCTGACTGCACACTGCCAACTACAATAGTTCGCAACTTAAGTTACTTATTTAAACCCTTGTCATTTAAATTTAATACTTATTCTTAATGATTACTATAGAGAAACTACGCCACTTATTTCTTTCTTATCTAAATGAAAACCGCTTTGTTCAACAGCCAGGAGAGCTATACGAACCGGTGAATTATATCATGGAACTAAGTGGAAAAAGGATGAGACCGGTAATGTTGTTAATGGCTTATCAGCTTTTTGATGATAAGGTTGAAAAAGCACTGCCTGCTGCCTATGCTGTTGAAATGTTTCATAATTTTAGTTTAGTGCATGATGATATTATGGATGAGGCACCACTGAGAAGAGGACAAGCAACTGTCCATAATAAGTATGGAGTCAATACCGGTATTCTTTCAGGTGATGTAATGCTGATTTATGCTTATGACTTTTTGCTGAAAATTAGTGAAACTAAAAACTTGCCTAAAATAATCAGGCTGTTCAATGATACCTCCATAAAAGTCTGTGAAGGCCAGCAATTGGATATGAATTTTGAAACGCAAGAAGTGGTACTTATAGAAGAATATATTAAAATGATCAGCTTTAAAACCGCAGCTTTGCTTGCCGGGAGCATGAAAATAGGCGCTTTAATTGCTGATGCTGATGATAGGGATGCTGAATTGATTTATGCCTTTGCCTGGAATATAGGTATCGCATTTCAGATTCAGGATGATATACTGGATACTTATGGTGATCCGGAGAAGTTCGGCAAAAAGGTGGGAGGAGATATTATTCAAAACAAAAAAACCTATTTGATTCTAAAAGCCTTGGAGATGGCCGATGATGCTACCGCAAAGAGTCTTTCTGTTTTGATGAGTACGCCAACGACTGATGAAAAGGAGAAGATAGATCTGATAAAAGGAATGCTAGATCGTTTGAATATCAGACAGGAGGCAGAAAAAATAAAAGAAACCTACCAAAATAAAGCTTTCGAGGCTTTGAACGCTATTAATATCGAAAATTCAAAAAAGCATCCCCTGATCGAAATCGCTAACCAACTTATCAACAGGGAAACATAAGTTTTTCATTTGAACCCACCTTGGTCGAGTAATTAAAATGAGTGAAAGTAGGGTAAGCGGGTCAAAGGAGAACCAAGTTGCCCTTCTGAGCTCTGTCCTAAGAAGTTTATCGAAGTAGAACGATGTCGTCTTAGCATTGGCGCTAGCTTGATACAGTGTATCAAATGTGTTAGTCGTAGTGGTGTCATCTTGAGCGAACGACTGTGAGTCGAAAGAGAGAGACAAAAAAAAGGAGCAACTACCTTAGCAGTTACCCCTCACACTATGAAACACTATTTCTTTATAATTCGTTATTAAATTATGTTTTTCCTATTTGATTTTCAAAATTAAAAACTTCTTGATAGTTATACAAATATACTATTATTTAATTGATAAATATAATATATCACATTATATAAAACGGGAATAAGTTAAAAATATTTTATTTTTAAGGTAACTAATTGATAATCAATTAGTTAGTCAAAAAAATTTTCACGCTCCACCAGTTTTTCTCAATGATAGCGTTATTTTTCTCGTAAAATTTAATCGCCGGACTATTCCAGTCTAGTACTTGCCATTTCGCTAATCTCGCATTTTTATCTTTAGCTACCATCAAAAAAGCATCGAATAATTGTTGCCCCACACCTTTATTTCTATACATTTCACTAATAATAAAGTCTTCCAGGTATATCATTTTACCCTTCCAGGTAGAATAAGTCATATAATATAGCATCATACCTATAATTTTTCCATCAGCAATAGCTACTAATGATTCAAAAATATTTTCTTTGAAATCGTTTTGATAGTCTTCGAGGCTTGCTGTTACCTGATCTTCCGCTTCTTCATAAACTGCCAGTTCTTTTACAAGATCATATATATAGTGTAAATCTTCGAAATTGGCTTTTCTTACTATTATTTCCATTTGTTTTTTTACAAAAAAAGAACTTTTTTGCGAACTAATGAAATTTTGTTTCAAGACCGTTTTAAAAAGATCAAAAAATGAATAAATATTTTGCCTGTAGGTTTGGATAACAGTAAAATAAACCTATCTTTGCAACCGCTTAGGAAACGAGGTCTTTATTGTGCTTCAGAAACCCAATAAAATCAAGCTCTTAAGCCCGTAAAAAGCAGATTTTTGAAATTAATAAACTTAGATAAAATATGCCTACAATCAATCAACTTGTAAGAAAAGGCAGAAAGAAAATTGTTGTCGCTAGTAAAACACGTGCATTGGAGTCATGTCCTCAAAAACGTGGAGTATGTACTCGTGTTTACACTACAACACCTAAGAAGCCTAACTCAGCACTTCGTAAAGTGGCTAAAGTAAGGTTGACTAATGGCCTTGAGGTGATTGCTTATATTCCAGGTGAAGGTCATAATTTACAGGAGCACTCTATTGTTTTGTTGAGAGGAGGTCGTGTGAAAGATTTACCCGGTGTAAGATATACTATAGTAAGAGGAGCATTGGATACGGCAGGTGTGACAGATCGACTTCAGAGCCGTTCAAAATATGGTACAAAAAGACCTAAATCTTAAAACAAAAATATCCTTATATTATTATAAGGTGGACTAAATAATATTTTTTAGCGATGCGTAAAAGAAAACCTAAATTAAGAGTTGTTCATCCTGATCCCAGATATGGAGATCCAATGATTACACAGTTTGTGAACAACTTGATGTATAGTGGAAAGAAAGGTACTGCTTTCAAAAGTTTCTACAAAGCGATGGATATTGTAAAAGAGCGAACTAGTGAAGACGAACACGCAATCTGGAAAAAAGCATTAAATAATGCCATGCCACAGGTTGAGGTTAGAAGTAAGCGTGTCGGTGGTGCTACTTTTCAGATTCCCGTAGAAACACGTGCAAAGCGCAAAATTTCCATAGGAATGAAATGGCTAATTAAGTTTTCAAGAGCGCGTAGTGGTAAAGGTATCGCAGAAAAAATGGCAGCAGAATTAATTGCTGCAAGTAAAAATGAAGGTGCTGCGGTTAAAAGAAAAGAGGATACGCATAAAATGGCAGAATCCAACCGGGCTTTTGCACACTTTAGAGTTTAATTTTCATCAATAAATTATAATAGCGATTTAAGAAGTTTTTATCATGTCAAAAGATCTTAAATATACCAGAAATATCGGAATTGCTGCTCACATTGACGCAGGAAAAACCACTACCACTGAGCGGGTATTATACTATACAGGTATAAGCCACAAAATTGGTGAAGTACATGATGGTGCTGCTACAATGGATTGGATGGAGCAAGAACAGGAAAGAGGTATTACAATTACTTCAGCTGCTACAAAGACCGAATGGAAATGGTTGGATCAGGATTTTGCCATTAATATTATTGATACTCCTGGTCACGTTGACTTTACGGTGGAAGTAGAGCGTTCTCTGCGTGTATTGGATGGAACGGTTGCTCTTTTTTGTGCGGTTTCTGGTGTAGAACCACAATCTGAGACAGTTTGGCGTCAAGCTGATCGATATAAAGTGCCTCGTATTGGATTCGTAAATAAAATGGATCGCTCGGGAGCTGATTTTCTTTATGTTGTCAATGATGTTAGGGAAAAACTTGGTGCTAATGCAGTACCTCTTCAAATTCCAATTGGCGCAGAAGAAACTTTCAAAGGAGTAGTTGACCTCTTGACAGGAAAAGCTATGGTTTGGGATGATGATACTCAGGGAATGACTTTTACAGAAATTCCTGTTCCTGAGGATTTAGTGGATATAGTAGCGAAATACCGTGGAGAATTGGTTGAACAACTTGCAGAGTATGATGACAAATTACTGGAAAAATTCTTTGAGGATCCTGACAGTATTACTATTGAAGAGATGAGAATTGCAATCCGCGCAGCTGTATTGGACATGAAAATTGTTCCGATGATGTGTGGATCAGCATTTAAAAATAAAGGTGTTCAGGCATTATTAGATGCGGTATGTGCTTTCTTGCCATCACCGGTTGATGTTGAAGCGATTGAAGGAATAAACCCTGATACAGAAGAGGTTGAGAAACGTAGACCTAGCGTCGACGAACCGTTTGCGGCTTTGGCTTTCAAAATTGCAACAGACCCTTTTGTTGGTCGTCTTTGTTTCTTTAGAGTATATTCTGGCGCTTTGGATGCAGGTTCTTATGTGTTAAATACACGGTCAGGCAATAAAGAGAGAATTTCTCGAATTTATCAAATGCATGCCAATAAGCAAAATCCGATTAGTAGGGTTGAGACGGGAGATATTGCAGCTGGTGTTGGATTTAAAGATATTAGGACAGGTGATACCTTATGTGATCTCGCTCATCCTATTGTTTTAGAAAGTATGACTTTCCCTGACCCCGTAATCGGTATCGCAATTGAGCCTAAGACTCAAAAAGATCTTGATAGACTAGGAATGGCTTTGGCAAAATTGGCTGAAGAAGATCCTACTTTCCGCGTTAAATATGATGAGGATACTAATCAAACGGTAATCAGTGGAATGGGTGAATTGCACCTTGAAATCATTGTTGATCGTTTGAGAAGAGAATTCAAAGTAGAATGTAATCAGGGAGCTCCCCAGGTTAATTATAAAGAAGCGCTTTCCAATGCGGTTGAACATAGAGAAAGATTGAAGAAACAATCGGGTGGATCTGGTTTATTTGCAGATATGTCATTCACCTTAAGTCCGGCAGATGACGAATTCTTGGAAAGTGAAGAATTTAAAAATGGGAAAGAAAAGCTTCAGTTTGAATGGGCTATTGTAGGTGGAAAGATTGATAAAAATTATCAAAAGCCTATTAAGGATGGTTTCCTTTCGATGATGGCTAATGGAATTTTAGCTGGCTATAATATTGATAGCATGAAAGTTAGAGTTTTTGATGGTTCCATGCATGCGGTAGATTCGAAACCATTGGCCTTTGAACTTTGTGCGAAAGAAGGTTTTAGAGCTGCAGCAAGTAAAGCTAACCCGGTATTATTGGAGCCGATAATGAAGATAGAGGTAGTAACCCCGGAAGAATATGTTGGTAGTGTAATAGGTGACCTTAATAGAAGAAGAGGATTACCAAAAGGACAAGAACCACGATCTGGAGGAGCAATAGCTATCCAGGCTGATGTGCCTCTTTCCGAAATGTTTGGGTATGTTACTGCATTGAGAACCAATACATCTGGTCGTGCATCTTCTGCCATGGAGTTTTCTCACTATGCACCAGCACCGAAGAGTGTTGCTGAAGAGGTGATAGCGAAAGCGAAAGGAACCGTAAAAGCATAAAATAGTGATAGAGGAAATGAATTTTCATTTGCCACTTTACTTTATATAATAATAACTAGGTAATGAATCAAAAAATTCGAATCAAACTGCGTTCTTACGATCATAATCTTGTTGATAAGTCAACAGAGAAAATCGTAAAAACAGTACGCAACAGCGGAGCTGTTGTTACAGGTCCGATTCCGCTGCCAAGTGAGAGAAAAGTATTTACCGTGTTGCGTTCACCACACGTCAATAAAAAATCTCGCGAGCAGTTCCAACTTCGGACACATAAAAGACTAATTGAAATCTATACGCCCACTCAAAAAACAGTTGACGCTCTGTCAAAACTGGAACTGCCAAGCGGTGTAGATATTCAAGTCAAATTGACGTAAGATTCTTTAAATCTTTGGGTATCGGATTTTGGTCAGAATGAATTTTCTTAATCAAAATTCTCTTGGGATCACTAAATAAGCCAAGTATGTAATCAAACAATTGATTGCTTGTTACTTGTACAGAGTGTTTTCAAAATTTATTAATGATATTCAATAATTAAAATTTAAATAATTTTGAACGGTTTAATCGGTAAAAAAATAGGTATGACCAGCATTTTTGACGAAGCTGGTAACAACATAGCTTGTACAGTTGTAAAAACAGGTCCTTGCGTCGTTACTCAGGTAAAGACTAAAGAATCTGATGGATACAATGCCGTACAATTAGGCTTCGGTGAAGCCAAGGTCAAAAACACTTCTAAAGCACTCCAAGGTCATTTCAGCAAAGCTGGTACTACACCTAAAAGAGAAGTTATTGAATTCAGAGACTTTGTTAGTCCTTCTGAAAACGGTAACGAAATCAAACCAGGTGATGTGTTTTCTGCAGATCTTTTTTCAGTAGGAGAGAAAATCGTTGTGACAGGTACCTCCAAAGGAAAAGGTTTTCAGGGTGTTGTCAAAAGACATAATTTCAAAGGTGTAAATGACGCCACTCACGGTCAACATAACCGCCAGCGGGCTCCAGGTTCTATCGGTGCTGCTTCTTATCCTGCAAAAGTTTTCAAAGGTATGAGAATGGGGGGACGGACAGGATGTAATACTGTCAGTACTAAAAACCTACGTGTTTTAAGAGTTATTCCAGAAGAAAATCTGATCCTTATAAAAGGTGCAATTCCTGGCCATAAAGGAGGATTCATAATCTTAGAAAAGTAAAAGATCATGAAACTTGAAGTTTTAAATAAAGACGGTAAAAAAACCGGCAAACAAGTTGATTTGCCGGACGATATTTTTAATATCGAGCCACACGAACATGCAGTTTATCTCGCTGTTAAGCAATACAATGCTAACCAGCGTCAAGGAACACATGCAGCTAAAGAAAAAGGTCAGATTACAGGCTCGACCAGAAAGATTAAACGCCAAAAAGGGACAGGTACTGCTCGTGCTGGTTCTATCAAAAGCGGATTGTTTAGAGGTGGAGGACGTATTTTTGGACCTCGTCCAGATAGAAATTATAGCTTGAAATTAAATAAAAAGGTCAAGCGATTAGCCAGAATGTCTGCTTTGAGCAGTAAAATGTCTGCAGGACAAATCATTGTGGTGGAAGATTTCACATTTGAGACTCCAGATACTAAAGGATTCGTAAATTTTATTTCTAATCTTGAGCTAAGCGGAAAAAGAGCGCTGCTGGTAACTGGCGAATACGATCAATCATTATATCTTTCTAGTCGTAATTTGCAGAAAGCAGGTGTAGCCAGGGCTCAGGACCTAAATACCTATGAGGTATTAAAGGCGAATACATTGATTCTCTCTGAAGGATCCATTGCAAAAATTAAAGAAACTTTTGCTTAAGATAGGAAACTTAGTTTCCATAAAATTTAATCAAAATGGCAAAAACAATTCTAGTCAAACCGATCATTACTGAAAAAGCGGAACAGCTTTCGGAAAATCTAAACCAGTACAGTTTTGTAGTGGATAGACAATCCAGTAAGATCCAGATCAAAAATGCAGTTCAGCAAATGTATGACGTAAAAGTTGCATCTGTAAATACTGCAGTAATGCCTGGAAAAACAAAAAGTAGAAATACCAGAGCAGGAGCGATTCGTGGTCGTGTTTCGTCCTACAAAAAAGCAATGGTTACTCTTGCTGAAGGACAAGAAATAGACTTCTTCGGTGATATTTAATAGTTGTACATTATATATTTACAGCTTAAACAAAGAAATTATATAAAATGCCAGTTAAAAAGTATAATCCGATAACTCCAGGAACTCGATTTAGAGTTGGGAATACTTTTTCAGAAGTTACTACCGACAGACCTGAAAAGAGTCTTGTGACTTCTATGAAAAGAACGGGTGGTCGTAATCACGATGGTAAAATGACCATGCGTAACAGAGGCGGTGGGCACAAAAGACGTTACCGTGAGATTGACTTTAAGAGAAATAAAGATGGTATTCCCGGTACTGTAAAGTCTATCGAATACGATCCCAACCGTACCGCTTTCATTGCCTTGATTTCATATGCGGATGGTGAGAAAAGATATATCATCGCACCGGATGGCTTAAAAGCTGGTGCTACGGTAATATCTGGCCCGGATGCAACACCGGATACAGGAAATGCACTTTTCCTAAGTACGATTCCTTTAGGTGCAGTCATCCATGCAATTGAGATGGAGCCTGGTAAAGGAGCAGCATTGGCAAGAAGTGCCGGTACTTATGGTCAACTAATGGGACGGGAAGGTAAATATGCTATTGTTAAATTACCTTCTGGGGAAGTTCGTAGAATTCTGTTGACTTGCAAAGCCGTAATCGGTACGACTTCTAATCCTGATCATGGTTTACAAGTGTTAGGGAAAGCAGGCAGAAAAAGATGGTTGGGTCGACGGCCAAGAGTAAGAGGGGTAGCAATGAATCCAGTCGATCACCCAATGGGAGGTGGTGAAGGTAGAGCTTCCGGAGGTCATCCGATATCAAGAACTGGTATTATGGCTAAAGGACAGAAAACAAGAAATGTTAAGAAAGGATCTTCTAAGCTTATTATTTCTAAGCGGAAGACAAAATCTAAAAAATAATTAGATAAATTCTAATCATCCATCATGGCTAGATCAATAAAAAAAGGACCATACGTATTTCATAGACTTCTTGAGAAAATTGAGAAATCTAAGGAGTCAAGCAAGAAGATTGTTATCAAAACCTGGTCACGCTCTTCTATGATTATTCCGGATATGGTCGGTGAGACTATAGCAGTCCACAATGGCAAGACCTTCGTTCCTGTATTTGTTACAGAGAACATGGTAGGACACAAGCTTGGTGAATTTTCTCCAACTCGTAACTACAAAGGTCACGCTGGTAATAGAAAAAAATAAAATTTTAGTGATTGGTTTCTGATTTATTCAGAAACATTCAAACTAATTATTATGGAAGCAGTTGCTAAACTTAAAAATTGTCCGATGTCAGTCCGAAAAATGAGACTGGTAGTTGACATTATTAGGGGAAAGAAAGTTGAAGATGCTTTAAACATCTTACGTTATACAAAAAAGGAAGCGGCACTCTGGTTGGAAAAACTGGTTTTATCGGCTATCGCTAATTGGGAACATAAAAATGGCATGTCTGTAAGTGCTGATGATTATGATCTATATATCAAAATAGCTTTCGCAGACCAGGGAACCATGCTAAAAAGATTTCGGCCAGCTCCTCATGGACGAGCGCACCGAATCAGAAAGCATACTAATCATGTGACGCTTGTAGTTGAAAACAAAATCGCTCTGAATAGTGATAATGTTGAGGCTGAAGTACTTGAAGAGGTTGCTGAATAAACAAATGATTAATTATAATATTTTAATACCATAATTCATGGGTCAGAAAACAAATCCAATAGGTAATCGTCTTGGAATCATCAGAGGATGGGATTCCAACTGGTTTGGAGGAAAAGATTTTGCGCATAAAGTGGTGGAAGATGAGAAAATCCGAACTTATTTAGGAGCCAGAATCCCGAAAGGTGGTATCGCTAAAATAGTTATCGAACGTACCCTTAAAAGAATCACTTTGACTATTCATACTTCTCGTCCAGGTATTGTGATTGGAAAGGGAGGCAAAGAGGTTGATAAATTAAGGGAAGAGTTGAAAAAACTTTCCAGTATGGATGTTCAGATCAATATTATCGAAATCCGTAAGCCTGAGCTTGATGCCGCCATCGTTGGTGAAATGGTAGCTAAGCAAATTGAAGCAAGAATTAACTACCGACGTGCTATTAAGATGGCCATTCAATCCACTATGCGGATTGGAGCAGAGGGAATTAAAGTTAGAATCTCGGGCAGATTAAATGGTGCGGAGATGGCTCGTTCTGAAGAGTACAAAGATGGAAGAACTCCACTGCATACTTTTCGGGCAGATATTGACTATGCTTTGACTGAGGCGCAGACTGTTTATGGCAAAATCGGAATAAAAGTATGGATTTGTAAAGGAGAAGTACTTGGAAAAAGAGACCTTTCTCCGAATATAGGAGTCGAAAGTAAAGATAGAGGAAGAGGAGATGACCGTAGAGGTGATCGTAGAGGTGGCGGAGATAAAAGAGGCGGCGGCGGAGACCGAAGAAATCAAAGACGTTCCTAGAAAATAAGGAAAAAATACCGTACCTTTGCCCTGCTTTTTTCCGGAAGGAGAATTCGGGCGCAAATTTTTAATACAAAATTGTTAAAATAAAGGTTAGAAATGTTACAACCTAAACGTACTAAATATCGCAAGCAGCAAAAAGGTAGAGTCAAAGGACTTGCTCAGCGTGGAAGTAAAATTTCATTCGGCAGTTTTGCGCTAAAGTCCTTAGAAACGAGCTTTATCACGAATCGTCAGATCGAATCCGCTCGTATTGCGATGACTAGATATATGAAGAGAGAAGGAAACGTTTGGATTCGGATTTTCCCTGACAAACCTATTACTCGTAAGCCTTTAGAGGTACGTATGGGTAAGGGTAAAGGCCCTCTTGATCATTATATAGCAGTTGTGAAACCAGGTCGCATCATGTTTGAAATGGATGGTGTTTCTTTGGAAACAGCTAAAGAAGCGCTTCGGTTAGCAGCTCAAAAGTTGCCTGTTGCAACGAAATTTATTATCAGACCTGACTATGTCGCATAATTTTTAATTATTACAGATAATGGCTAGTAAAAAATATTTAGAGTTACAAGAATTTGCAGACGCTGATTTACTTAGCGAACTCAAAGAAACAAGAACTCAGTTTCAAAAACTCAAATTCGATCATACTATCAAAGGATTGGATAATCCTTTGTTACTCAGAGATGTACGTCGTGATATCGCCAGATTAAATAGTGAAGTACGACGACGTGATTTAAAAAATATGTCAGAAGAAGATTTGGCTAACCGCTCTAAAATCAGGGCACGAAGAAAACGTAAATAGTATTTCGTTATCAATAACATCCTCTTTTTAGGATAGCGCATATATAATTATGAGTGAAAATATAACTTTAAGAAAGCAGCGGGTTGGTGTAGTTACCAGCTCATCAATGGACAAGTCCATTACAGTTTCTATCGAAAGAAAACTTCAGCACCCAATTTATGGAAAATTCGTAAAGAAGTCCAAAAAATTTATGGCGCATGATGAGAAGAATGAGTGTAACGTTGGTGATACTGTAAAGATTACGGAAAGCCGACCATTAAGTAAGCGGAAAAGATGGCGACTGATTGAAATCATAAAAAGAGCTAAGTAACTCGCCTCAAAAGGCTTATACATTTTAAAAGTTAATAAAAATGATACAGCAAGAATCTAGATTAAAAGTCGCGGATAATAGTGGTGCAAAAGAAGTACTTTGTATTCGTGTACTGGGAGGATCTAAAAGACGCTACGCATCTGTTGGTGACCTAATCGTAGTTACTGTTAAACAAGCTTCTCCGGGAGGTGTTAAGAAAGGTACCGTATCGAAAGCTGTGATTGTTCGTACAAAAAAAGAAATCCGTCGTAAAGATGGCTCTTATATCCGTTTTGATGACAATGCTGTAGTTTTATTGACAGCCGCTGATGAACCAAGAGGTACTCGTATCTTCGGCCCTGTGGCCAGAGAATTACGAGATAAAGATTACATGAGAATTGTTTCATTAGCTCCTGAAGTACTATAAAATAGGAGAAGGGTGTCCCCCTGTAACTAATAAAGATCATGGCAAAGAATAATAATAAGCAAGAACAAAATCGATTCGCTCCTAAATTACATGTTAAAAAAGGAGATACAGTAGTGGTAATTGCTGGTGCAAGTAAAGGTACTAAAGGTGAAATCCTTGAAGTATTACCAAAAAAGAATCGTGTAATAGTTGAGCAGGCAAACACAGTGAAAAAACACCAGAAACCTACACAGGATAACCCTGGTGGAATCATTGAGAAAGCTGCTCCGATCCATATTTCTAATGTAATGGTTGTAGATCCTAAAACAGGAGAACCAACGCGTATTGGAAGAAAAGAAGTGGATGGTAAAATAGTAAGATATTCTAAAAAATCTGGTGAAATTATCAAGTGATGAGCTATCAACCTAGACTTAAAGAAAAATATAAAAAGGAAATTATTCCTTCATTACAAGAGCAATTTCAATATAGCTCTGTGATGCAAGTACCTAAATTGGTCAAAGTCTGTATCAATCAGGGTGTTGGAGGAGCTACCGCTGACAAAAAGCTTATAGATTCAGCTATCGCTGAAATGTCTATGATTGCCGGTCAGAAAGCAGTAGCAACAAAAGCAAAGAAATCAATTTCCAACTTCAAACTGAGAGACGGAATGTTTGTAGGTGCAAGAGTGACTTTACGTCATGATCGCATGTGGGAGTTTTTGGATAGATTGATTGCTGTTTCTTTACCACGGGTACGTGACTTTAGAGGAATCAACGACAAGAGTTTTGACGGAAGAGGTAACTATACCATGGGGGTTACCGAACATATCATTTTTCCTGAGATTGATATTGATAAGGTTAGTAAGATTACAGGACTTGATATCACGTTCGTTACCACTGCCAAAACAGACTCAGAGGCTTTGGCACTTCTCAAGAATTTAGGGTTGCCTTTTAAAAATCAGAACTAATTAAAATTGTTATAAAATGGCTAGGAAATCACTTATAGCTCGCGAAGTTAAAAGACAAAGATTAGTTGATAAGTATGCTGATCTTAGAAAAACATTAAAGGACGAAGGACGTTGGGAAGAGTTAGATAAGATGCCTCGGAATTCATCTAAAATCAGACTTCATAACCGTTGTCAATTGAGTGGCAGACCGAAAGGGTATATGAGAATGTTTGGTGTGTCTCGTGTTGCTTTTCGTAAAATGGCACTTGCGGGTAAGATTCCTGGTATTACCAAAGCAAGTTGGTAACTATTTCTGACAAGTACTTAAATAATAAATACAGATGGCATTAACAGATCCAATAGCAGATTACCTAACCCGAATTCGGAATGCACAGCAAGCAGGCCATAGAATCGTAGAGATTCCTGCTTCAAAAATGAAAAAGCGCATTACTGAAATTCTTTATGACCAGGGTTACATTCTCAAATATAAATTTGATGATGAAGGGGTACAGGGAGTTATTAAAATTGCGTTGAAGTATGATCCGACTACTAAAAAACCAATTATTCAAAAATTAGGTAGAATTAGTAAACCTGGACTTCGTCAATTTGCAAAAAGTGACAACCTTCCAAGAATTATCAATGGACTAGGAATCGCTATAGTTTCTACTTCTAAGGGAGTAATGACAGAAAAGCAGGCACGAACCGAGAATGTAGGTGGAGAAGTTGTTTGCTTCGTATACTAAATTTTTTCAAATCTAATACATAGAAAATGTCAAGGATAGGAAAAGCACCGATAACCATACCTGCTGGAGTTGATATAAGTATCAGCAAAACTAATGTGGTTAAGGTAAAAGGATCTAAAGGGGAATTGTTTCAGCAAATCGATACAGATTTATCTGTGGAGATAAACGATGCTGTACTAACCGTGGTAAGACCGACAGAACAAAAACGTCACAGATCACTTCATGGTCTATACCGAACATTGATCAATAATATGATCATAGGTGTTTCCGAAGGCTATTCCAAACATATGGAATTAGTAGGAGTAGGTTATCGGGCAAGTAATACAGGACAGTTGTTGGAATTAAGTGTAGGGTATTCTCACCCTATTATGTTCTATATTCCTGATGAAGTGAAGGTCGAAGCAGTAATGGAAAAAGGAAAAAATCCAATCATTAAACTGGAAAGCTACGACAAACAGTTAATAGGGCAAATAGCTGCAAAAATTAGAGCATTCAGAAAACCAGAACCTTATAAAGGGAAAGGTATCAAGTTTGTTGGAGAAGAAATCAGACGTAAAGCAGGTAAAACTGCTGCAAAATAATTTTAAAGTTGTCATCATAATGGGACTTACAAAACTAGAAAAAAGAAAACGGATTCAGTACCGTATCAGAACTAAAGTAACGGGCACTTCTGAAAGGCCAAGGTTATCTGTGTTTAGAAGTAACAAGGATATTTATTGTCAGCTCATTAATGATGTAGCTGGTGTTACTTTAGCTGCTGTCTCTTCCAGAGATATTGGAGCGACAGGAACTAAAAAAGAACAGGCTGAGGCAGTCGGTAAAAAAATTGCTGAAAAAGCATTAACTGAAAATATTTCATCAATTGTTTTTGATAGAGGTGGATATCTTTATCACGGACGAATAAAAGCATTGGCAGACGGCGCTCGTGAAGGCGGTTTGCAATTTTAAAACTTTGAATAATGGCGAAAAGAACTCCAGATAGAGTAAAACCCACGGATACTGATCTTAAAGAAAAACTGGTCAATCTTAACCGTGTTGCTAAAGTAACCAAAGGGGGTAGAACATTCAGTTTCGCAGCTATCGTAGTGGTTGGAGATGGTAATGGAAGAGTAGGACATGGTCTTGGAAAAGCTCGTGATGTACAAGAATCTATTGCTAAGGCCGTTGATGATGCTAAGAAGAACCTGATTAAAGTTCCTATTTATAAAGGTACTATTCCGCATGAACAAAAAGGAAAATTTGGCGCGGGTAAAGTTTTTATCAAGCCTGCTTCTGAAGGTACGGGAGTAATTGCCGGTGGGGCAATGCGTGCAGTGTTAGAGATTGCAGGGGTACATAATGTATTAGCTAAATCCCAAGGTTCTTCGAATCCTCATAATGTGGTGAAAGCTACCATTGATGCACTCTCTAAATTGAGAAGCCCGATGGAAGTTGCAAAACAACGAAATATTTCATTAGAAAAGTTATTTAACGGATAATTCAGCAGACTATGGGCAAGGTAAAAATAACACAAGTCAAAAGCATTATTGATCGATCCAAGCGCCAGAAAGATACAATGACAGCATTGGGTCTTCGCAAAATGAATCAAAGTGTTGAACATGAGACGACTCCACAAATAATGGGGATGGTTGCTAAAATCAACCATCTGGTAAAAGTGGAACAATTATAATTCAAATTCGTATAATCCATAATTAATTATATATAATGGAACTGTATAATCTGAAACCAGCAACTGGTTCTACAAAAAATGGTAAACGTATTGCCAGAGGGCAAGGATCCGGAAGAGGCGGTACCAGTACAAGAGGGCATAATGGTCAGAAGTCAAGATCTGGTTATAGCCGAAAAAGAAACCATGAAGGTGGTCAAATGCCACTACAGATGCGTCTTCCCAAAAGAGGATTTAATAGTCCTAACCGGGTAGAGTATGTGGGAATCAACTTAGATCGTTTAGAAGCTGTTTCTGAAAAGTATAATATCAAAGCGATCAACCCGGAAACTTTAATCGAAAGTGGTATAGTGAGAAAGAACGACAGAGTTAAGATTTTAGGTGGTGGTGAGATTAAAGGCAAGTATGAAGTGAAAGCTCACGCTTGTACTGAATCTGCTAAAAAAGCAATCGAAGCTGCCGGAGGATCTATCGAACTGATATAAATTGTTGAATGACTTCGGTTCTCATTCTCATCATAAGTCCCTTTCAATAGGGTATAATAAAATAATGCCTGCCAATAGTGGTGGGCATCAGCGCTTTATAAACAATTGTAAGTCCTGAAGATGAAAAAACTAATTACAACTTTACGTAATATTTGGAAAATCAAAGAACTTAGAAATCGGATCACCTTTACGATGATAATCTTGATGGTGTACCGTTTTGGTTCATTTGTAGTCTTACCGGGTGTAGA
This sequence comes from Saprospiraceae bacterium, assembly GCA_047619515.1. Lineage (GTDB taxonomy): Bacteria > Bacteroidota > Bacteroidia > Chitinophagales > Saprospiraceae > JAHDHW01. The sequence continues at coordinate 23,573 of JBLHJZ010000002.1, forward strand.
TACTGCTAAGTTACAGTCTGCTCCGGCTAAAGGAAATGATTTATTTGATTTGATCAATACCTTCACCGGTGGTGCATTTAACAACGCAGCCGTATTCGCATTAGGTATCATGCCTTATATTACTGCTTCGATCATTATTCAATTGGCAGGATTTGCCGTTCCTTATTTTCAACGATTACAACAAAGAGAAGGGGAGTCCGGGCGTAAAAAAATTACACAGATTACCCGTTTGCTAACGGTACTCATTACCTTGGTTCAAGGGGGTGGTTATTTGGCATATCTTAATCAGCAAGGAGCTGTAGTTGGCCCTGAGGTTTTGAGCCCTACTGTATTCTGGATAAGTAATGTAATTATTCTTTCTACCGGGACAGTTTTTGCAATGTGGTTAGGAGAGAAGATCACTGACAGAGGTATTGGTAACGGTATCTCCTTATTGATCATGATCGGTATTATTGCCACTCTGCCTCAGGCTATTGCTTATGAATTTACACAACAGTTTGGATTGACCTTTGTCATTGAGATTGCCGCTTTATTCTTTGTGGTAATGGCAACCGTAATGATTGTTCAAGCTGTCAGGAAAATACCTATTCAATTTGCAAAAAGAATGGTAGGTCGTGGAACCGCAGCGATGCCTGTTTCAGGTAATAGAGATTATATTCCGATCAAAGTGAATGCATCAGGTGTAATGCCGATTATCTTTGCTCAGGCCTTGATGTTTATTCCCGCTACTGCTTTACAATTATTAGCACAAAAAGGTAGTAGTCTGGCCACTAACGATTTCCTCGTTAAGTTGAATGACTTTACCTCTGCTCCTTATAACGTCCTTTATTTCCTAATGGTAGTTGTATTTACTTATGTATATACGGCCTTATTGGTTAATCCACAGCAATATTCAGAATACCTGAAACGTCAGAACGCTTTTATTCCTGGTATTAAACCTGGTAAAAAAACGGCTGACTTCATTGATTCTGTAACTACAAGGATTACTTTGCCGGGATCTATATTCCTGGGTTTTATCGCCATCTTGCCAGCATTTGCTTCTATGTTTGGAATCAATACCGGATTTGCTATGTTTTTTGGAGGTACTTCTTTATTGATCCTGGTAGCGGTAGTATTAGATACTTTACAACAAATAGAAAGTCATTTGTTGATGCGTAAGTATGATGGACTAGTAAAATCAGGAAGATTGAAAGGTAGAAGTGGTGTTCAGGGGATTGGAGCTTCTATGTAATTACTTTCCCATATGATTTATTACAAAACAGAAGAAGAAATAGAATTAATCAGACAAAGTTGTCTTTTAGTATGTAAGGCTTTGGCTCACGTAGGTAGTATTATCAGACCGGGAATTACCGGAGAGCAGATTGATAGAGAAGCAGAGCAATTAATCAGAGATCATCAAGCAGTTCCAGGCTTCAAAGGATATAGAGGTTTTCCTGCTACATTATGCATTTCAAAAAATGAAGGTGTTGTTCATGGTATTCCTTCAAAAATAGAATTTAAAGAGGGAGATGTGGTTTCGGTAGATTGCGGAGTATTACTCAATGAATTTTATGGAGATGCTGCCTATACATTTGCCCTTGGAGAGGTAAGCCCGGAAGTAATGAAACTATTAAGGGTAACAAAAACGGCACTTTATAAAGGTATTGAGAAGGCTGTAGATGGAAAAAGAGTGGGTGATATAGGTTTTGCTGTACAAGATTTTTGCGAAAGAAAATATAAGTACGGAGTAGTTAGAGAGCTTGTGGGTCATGGTATAGGAAGAAGCTTGCATGAAGCTCCGGAAGTACCAAACTACGGCAAAAAAGGAAGAGGGCCTAAGATGAGAGAAGGATTGGTCATTGCTATTGAACCCATGGTTAACCTCGGGCGTAAAGAAGTAAAACAAGCCAAGGATGGCTGGACGATTATTACAAATGATAATTTGCCATCTGCTCATTACGAACATACAGTAGCAGTGAGAAAACACAAAGCCGAATTATTATCTGACCATTCTGCAATAGAAAATGCTATAGCTGGTAATGTCGAAGTCAATGAAATTCCACTTCTAATTTCCGAATCAACTAGAATTGGATAAAATTTAAGGATTAATAAGAAAATCACTTAAATATTTATTATCTTTGCACTCCGAAAATTCAACTATGGCAAAACAGGATCTTATCAAACAAGATGGCATTATCGAAGAAGCACTTTCAAACGCAATGTTTAGAGTGCGACTGGAAAACGATCATCAAATTGTGGCTACTATTTCAGGCAAGATGAGAATGAACTATATTCGGATTTTACCAGGTGATAAAGTTGCAGTAGAAATGTCACCATATGATCTAAGTAGAGGACGAATCATTTATAGATATAAATAATTTAATTGTAAAGATAAATATATCAAGAGATGAAAGTTAGAGCATCAATCAAAAAACGATCTGTAGATTGCAAAATTGTCAGACGTAATGGAAAATTGTACGTAATCAACAAAAAGAACCCACGCTTTAAGCAGCGTCAGGGCTAATTTTTTAATTAAGCGACTTAAAAACTAATCACATATGGCTCGTATTGCTGGTGTAGATTTACCAAGAAATAAAAGAGGAGTTATCAGTTTAACGTATATCTATGGTATAGGCAACTCGCTTGCTGCCAAGATTCTGGATGGTTTTGATATTGATCAAAATACTAAAGTGACGGACTGGACTGATGATAACATCCGTATGATATCTAAATTCATTCAGGATGAGTTGAAAGTTGAAGGTCAACTCCGCTCTGAAGTCCAAACTAATATCAAACGTTTGATGGATATCGGTTGTTATCGCGGAGTTCGCCATCGTAGAGGTTTACCGACCCGAGGGCAAAGAACGCAAACCAACGCGCGAACAAGAAAAGGTAAACGTAAAACTGTTGCAAACAAAAAGAAAGTAACTAAATAATTTTAAGCTTTCTGTTTATATAATATCGATTTAAGAAATCAATATGGCAAAGATTAAGAAAAAAAGGAAAGTAAGAGTTGAACCGGAAGGTTTAGTTTACATCCAAGCCACTTTTAACAATATCATTGTTTCTGTCTGTAACAAAAAAGGAGAAGTAATTTCTTGGGCTTCTGCTGGTAAAGCAGGATTCAGAGGATCTAAAAAGAACACTCCTTATGCTGCTCAAATTGCTGCAGCGGATGCCGCTAAGGTTGCTTACGAAGCAGGAATGAGAACTGCAGAGGTTTTTGTTAAAGGCCCTGGTTCTGGAAGAGAAGCTGCGATCCGTGCCATTGATGGCGCTGGTATCAAAGTTTCAACGATCAAAGATGTTACACCGATTCCTCATAATGGATGTCGGCCTCCAAAGAAAAGAAGAGTATAATTTAATCATAACCTTTAAGAGTTTAAAATACTATGGCTAGATATACTGGTCCGAAGACGAAGAAAGCTAGAGCATTTGGAGAAGCCATTTTTGGTTTCGATAAATCTTTTGAAAAAAAGAAGTATCCTCCGGGAATGCACGGCAACTCTCGTAAGAGAAAGCAGAAATCTGATTATGCTAATCAGCTTAAAGAAAAGCAGAAAGTTAAATATACCTATGGTGTATTAGAACGTCAGTTTAGAAATTTGTTTGACAAAGCAAGCGGTAAAAAAGGCATAACCGGTACTATATTATTACAATTGCTGGAAGCAAGGTTGGATAACATGGTTTATCGTTTAGGACTTGCAAGCTCTCGTCCTGCTGCCCGACAGTTAGTTTCTCACAAACATGTATTGGTAAATGGTGTCGTTACCAATATCCCTTCTTCTCAATTGAGAGCAGGAGATGTCGTCAGTATTAGAGGGAAATCAAGAAACTTAATGTTGATTACCGAAAGCGTGAAAGGAAAATCGGATATCCGTAAATTTCCATGGCTTCAGTGGAATCCTGATAAGATGGAGGGTGTTTTTCTTGACTACCCTGAAAGAGAAGTCATTCCGGAAACGATCAATGAGCAGTTGATTGTCGAACTTTACTCTAAATAAAAATTAATTCTTAAAATCTGCATGTGTACACATGCAGATTTTAAGTGTTATATGAATTTCATTTCCAGATTAATATTTTTTTCCTCTAAAGAATATCTCTAAATATGAGCATTTTAAATTTTCAGAAACCTGATAAGATTATTCTCCAAAAAGCAACAGACTTCGAAGGTATATTCGAGTTTAAGCCATTGGAGCCGGGGTTCGGGCAAACCGTAGGCAATTCTCTTCGCCGGGTTTTACTTTCTTCATTAGAAGGTTTTGCTATCTCAGCCATCCGTATTGCCGGAGTTGATCATGAATTTGCAACCATTAGGGGCGTAGTGGAAGATGTGGTAGATATTATTCTTAACCTTAAGCAAGTTAGATTAAAGCAATTAATCACTGATGAGGATGTTTCTAGCGAAAAAATATACCTCACTATTAGCGGAAAAGAAGATTTTAAAGCAGGGGATATAGAAGAACATACTAATGTCTTCAAAATAATGAATCCTGAATTACTGATTTGCAAAATGGAGCCTTTTGTTAATTTGGAAATGGAATTAACTATTTCTAAAGGCCGTGGCTATGTTCCTGCAGAAGAAAATTTACCGAAAGATGCTCCGATTGGTGTTATTCCAATTGATTCGATATATACGCCTATCAAAAACGTAGCTTACAAAGTATCTAATACGCGTGTTGGTCAGCGTACGGATTATGAGAAATTGACGATAGAGGTAAAAACCGATGGAACTATCCATCCGGAAGATGCCGTAAAAGAAGCTTCCCGAATCCTTATCCAACACTTGATGTTGATCACGGATGAGAATATCACTTTTGATGATGCTTCAAGCAGGGAAGATAATATTGTTGATGAGCACATCTTACACATGCGTAAGTTGCTGAAAACTTCTCTTGAAGACCTTGATCTTTCTGTTCGTGCTTATAACTGTCTAAAAGCTGCTAAAATCAATTCTTTGGCAGAAATGGTAAGATACGATACCCATGAGCTATTGAAGTTCAGAAACTTTGGTAAAAAATCATTGGTAGAGATTGAGGAGTTACTTCAGGAAAAAGGCCTGACCTTTGGAATGGACTTGTCTAAATATAAATTAGAAGAAGACTAGTACCACAGGCTTCAGCCTGTATGTTGGCTATAATAAAGATTTGAGATTTTAAATTTAGAAGTATAAGCTAGTTCCTAAATCTCAAATCCTAAATCCAAAATAATTTGCAATAACTGAATAGGTTCCGGACTGAAACGTGTTGCGATGTTAACAAATTTAAAATAAAAAAAAGATGAGACACGGTAAAAAATTCAACCATCTTGGACGTAAGAAGGGCCACCGTAGAGCACTTTTAGCGAATCTTGCTATTGCTTTGATTACGCATAAAAGAATCAATACGACGGTAGCAAAAGCCAAAGCGCTGAGACTCTATATCGAGCCACTTATTACGAAATCAAAAAACGATACGACTCACTCAAGAAGGGTTGTGTTTTCATACCTGCAAAATAAAGAAGCGCTTAAAGATCTTTTTGGCCCTGTCGCTGCCAAGGTAGGTGACCGTCCTGGCGGATATGTCCGGATTATCAAGACCGGGTTCCGAAGAAGCGATGCTTCTGAAATGGCAATGATCGAATTAGTAGACTTCAATGAAGTGTTACTCTCTGCTAAAGATGAGTCTAAAGCCAAAAAGCGACGTACCCGTAGAAGTGGTGGAAAGAAAGCCGCGGAGGCTGCTGCCGCTGTTGCAACGCCGATAACAGTAGAAGAAGCGACCAATGAAGATGAATAGCTAAGGCTTTCTGAAGACAATATAAAAAAATAGCTATTTTGTAAGTACTCTACTTATGGAATAGCTATTTTTTATTTCTACCCATTCCACCCTTTTTCACCTTTCCACCCTTATAAATCATAAAAACCAGCTCTAATGTAATCCAGTAGTCTGACGCCAGTCCAGAAGGAGCCACATGGCAAGGGTCGTCTGACTGCCCAGAGAAACAACCCCGATATATTATCGTCCCATTCGAAGAACAACATAAAAAAGAGCTGCCATTTTTAAATAGCAGCTCTTGTAATTCAAGCTATATACTCCTGCAATAAAATTTCTGGGGTTATTTGAGAGGAGCTTATGAGCAAAGGATAAACACGTATTTGCACGGATTAATTTCCAGCCAGCGGTTGATTTTCTAAAAGCATCTCGCCTCCTTGCACGTCGATTTTCATAAAAGCCGTATTGAAGATGTCCACTTCTCCTTTTGAAACCAACTTACCGACTAAGTAGATGCCACTATTATAGGTAGTCTCACAGTTGATGATTAGTCTCCCTTTTGAAAGTACGGTCAGTGTAGCATTGCCATGAATATCAATATGCGGTATAATATCTATAGCCCCTGTAATCACCGGGAAATATCCGGACTGTGTCGATACATCAGGGGTGACAACATCCTGGGTCCAGTCAGGTATTCGGTTTTGGCTTCTATCATCATTTAATCAAAGCGTCCCCTAATTGTAAACCAGCATAACAAATCTGAGAACCAACCATAATACCGATCGGAATCACTTTAGATGCCGGATCCTCCATATTTACGGCTATGGCATACTGCTCCCGGCTGATATAAGAAGTGAGATTACTTGTTTCCTCAACTATTGCCTGACTTCTTTCACTATTAGCGGATTCGCCTGATAGTTCATTAAAATGCCAGGCTGTACAAACCAAAGCAGGTATTGCTAAAATAGCATCTATAATCGCACCTGTGGCTCTGCCATCCCCAACTTTCAATATCGACATTACTCCGGTTGATGCAGCAAATTTGGATTGAGCTGGCCCGCAAAAAACCATCTTGTTTAAAAGCCTAAAGCCCAGCGTAACCCGATTTATCCAATTGATTGCAGAATCTTTGATCGGGTCTTTAGGCACCAGCGTGGTAGCAAAACCACTACTAACCCCGCCTAATATTCCCAACAAGACTGACGGAATAGCTACAGGATTATCACCCGTTTCCTGTTCCGCTTCAAATGGCGTGACAAAGGCTGATAACAGTCCGAAGATTCCAGCAAAGGAATGTCCCATTATAAATACCGAATTTTTAGTGCTTTCGGACATTTGAGAACTTGAACTAGAAGAAGTTGAAACAGCCGTCTTTTTTCTTGATCTCTTCTTTTTCTTCTTCTTTGGTAAGAAAGGGAAACCTTGATTGAGGGCGAGTGTTTTGATTTTCTTCAGCTTAACATGCTATGGCACACAAGATTGGCTTCAACGCTTTTGAATTACAGGCTAGTGATCGTTTCACATGTGATTGGGCTACGCCCATGTGATCGACCTACGGTCTTGTGGAATCGCTCCGAAGCGACCTCACAAGACCGTAGGTCGATCACCAAATCACAAGCGAAGCGATCACCAAACCACATGCGAAGCGATCACCTTTTGGAGCTAAATTTTTCTTGCGGCTGCCATGATTTTTCTTCCAATCATCAGCATACTATTATCTCAAACAAGTAAATCTACCTACCCCTCCTCGTAAAATTACCTGTATTTTATTTCGGATATTTCTACGCTTACCCAAGGCCTGATCCTGGCTTAACTTTGTAGTGTAATATTTAATCAAATTTTTTATTACAAATTTTCCGATCTAAAAACACCAATTATGAAAAACCTTAAAAGCATTTCCCTCGTCATTCTAATCACACTTACAAGTACACTTGCTTTTACTCAGGAACAGGCAACCGCAACCATGGCATGCGCTAAAAACCTTTTTGGCGCTACAGAAATACTCCTAGATTTAAACGGAGAAGTGAATACCGAATTTTGGGATAAGGATTATGTCAGAGTGGTTATCCAGATAAAATCAAATGGCGTCACGAAAGAAGCGATAAAGCACTTGATCAGCAAAAAACGATTTACTATTTCCGGGATGAGAATTACGGATAGCATTTTTGAAATATCCATGCCTAATATCGACCTACCGGTTCTTATCAACGGGCAGGAGTTCCATGAAGAGCTAAGTTTCCAAATTTTTCTTCCTCAGACTACTTTTGTGACAATGGCATCTGATTTACAATTAATAGCTGGCATTCCTTAGTAACTGAAACGGTATATCTTAACCAGTATCTAGCGGTGTCACCAACCTATTGTAAAAGAAGATAACTATCCGATTTTCCTATATTTAGCTCTCTGTAAATCAATAATTTACAGGGGGCTTTTTTGATGGATGTACTGAGTCCTAAGGGCAAAATATAAATTCCATTTCAATTTAATTGTGATTACCTGAATAAGCCGCCCATTTGCTTTGGATTGTATTATGAAAGTGATAAATTCACCGTCAATGGCTCGGCACCCACAGCAGTGAGGTATGCTTTCTGACGG
>JBLHJZ010000003.1:0-30638 GCA_047619515.1 Saprospiraceae bacterium
GAATTTCTGGAAAAATATAAAAGTGAAGCCATCATCGGTCACTTTGGATTAGGATTCTATTCTGCTTTTATGGTGGCATCAAAGGTAGAGGTAATCACCAAAAGTTATAAGAAAACGCTCAAAGGAGCAACCTGGACTTGTGAAGGTGATCCTGAGTATACCCTGGAAGAAAACGGTAAAAAAGAAAGAGGGACAGATATCGTATTGCACATCAGCGACGATTCTACTGAATTCCTTGAAGAGGCAAGAATCCAGACTTTATTGGATAAGTATTGCAAATTCCTTCCTGTCGAAATCAAATTCGGCACCAAGAAAGAAACAATTTACGTAGGAGAAGGTGATGACAAGGAAGCCAAGGAAATCGAAGTTGACAATATCATCAACAACCCCAATCCACTCTGGAAAAAACAACCCAGAAACCTGAAAGATGAGGATTATAAAAGTTTCTATAATGAGCTTTACCCTTATAGCCCTCCTCCCTTATTTTGGATACACTTGAATATTGATTTTCCGTTTAATCTGACCGGTATTCTATACTTTCCTAAGTTGAACAACAATTTGGAAGTACAAAAAAATAAAATCCAGCTATATAGCAATCAGGTTTATGTAACCGATAATGTAAAAGAGATTGTACCAGAGTTCTTGACATTGTTACATGGGGTGATTGATTCTCCGGATATCCCATTGAATGTTTCCCGAAGTTATCTACAGAGCGACCAGAATGTCAAAAAGATCACTGGTTATATTACGAAGAAGGTTGCCGAGAAACTAGCTAGTCTTTATAAAAAAGACCGAGAAGGGTTTGAAGGTAAATGGAAAGACCTTGGTGTTTTCATCAAATACGGAATGATCTCCGATGAAAAATTTAATGATAAAGCAATTAAGTTTGCTTTACTAAAAAATACGGAAGGTAAGTTTTCCACTATTGAAGAGTACAAAGAACAAGTCAAAGCCAATCAGACAGACAAGCATGACAAAATAGTAATTATCTATTCCAATAATTTAGCAGACCATGATAGCTTTATCACTTCCGCTAAAAACTATGGCTATGATGTGCTGGAGTTTGACAATGTGATTGACAACCACTTTATGCAACACGTGGAGCACAAGTCAACTGATGTCACTTTTGTGCGGGTGGATTCTGACATAGCGAGTAACCTGGTTCAAAAAGATGAAAAAACGGAGTCCGTCCTCAGCGAAAAAGAGCAGGAAAAAATCAAAGAAATTTTTGAAAAGAAAGTGACGATGCCAGGCGCTAATGTCCATATGAATGCCTTATCTCCTGAAGATCAACCAGTTGTAATAACCCGGCCAGAGTTTATGCGCCGTATGAAAGAAATGCAGGCAATGCAGGGAATGTCTCCTGATGCTTTCCCTGACAATTATAATGTGGTAGTAAATACCAACCATAGTTTGATTGCCGAGAAATTACTAAAAATGCGGTCAGAAGAAAAGAAAGAAGAATTTGTTAGCCACCTTTATAATCTTGCCCTCTTAAATCAGGGTATGTTAAAAGGAGCTGAGCTGACCAGCTTTATCAACAAGAGTATTGACTTTTTGAAGTAAGAAAAATTTTTATACCTCTGTGTCTCCGTGGTTTTTTCTTGACCACGGAGACTACGGAGAAGCATAGTCCTCCTATTTCCGGCTTTCCGGGGTATTAGTAACCTTTCCCTAAACCGGCTCCTTTCCTATCACACCCATCACCGCCTCCGCATAAATCTCCGGCGCCTCCAACATCGGATAGTGCCCGATATCCGGAAGAATCTTTAAACTATTCGAAGGGATTTTTTTTTGAAGTTCATAAGCCATCGCCACAATAGCAACCGGATCTTTATCTGCCCAGATCAGATTGATATGCTTGTCCGTTTGCATCAAGCCGCCGATCCATCGATGCCAGAACTTTTTCCTTTCTTCGATATATTTTGTCACTCTTGGTAATACTTTTCTACCCTTATTATAATTCAGCATTTCCCAGAGCACATCAAATTCTTCGTAGTTGATTTTTGATTGATCTGCCCATAATTTTTTAAAGCTGTTTATAAAAATGGCTTTGTTACTTAGCCTCGCCAGGATCGGACCCCAAAAATCATGTTTCAATAATTTTTGGGTAATCAACAACTGCGACATTTCGATGAGCATACTGCCGTTGCCGAGGGTTATGGATTGTAAGCGAATGGGTTCGTAGCCCTGGTTAGCCCTCGCAATGATTTCTGTAGCCACACTTGTTCCGTAATCATGAGCCAGTAAATGCACCTTATCTAACCCTAGCTTTTGCCAAAGTGCAAGTGCTACCTCTGCCTGTTCGATCAGAGAGTAAGAATAGTTCTCCGGTTTATCAGATAAACCTAAGCCTAAGTGATCATGAATTACTACCCGGTATTTTTGAGCTAGGATAGGCAGCACCGCATAATAATCATACGAGCCACTTGGATAGCCATGGAGAATCACGATGGTTTCTGCATGTTGACCCTCGTCAATAACAAATATTTTATGCGCAACAATCTGATGATATTGGCCAGCAGCTTTCCAGGTTTGTAAAGTAGGGATCCTATTCATATCTGCCCATTTACAAAATACATCTCCAGGTTTCCCAGATTTTTTATCGCTATGAGCCCCCTGTTTTCACAATTAAATTCCGACTTGAGCAAGGCGTAAGTAGTCGCCGAAATATTTACCTTCTCTGCATAACCATTCGATTCCAAACGTGCAGCCACATTTACGGTGTCACCCCAAACATCATAGGCGAATTTTTTTGAACCCACGACCCCTGCGACTAGGGGCCCAGTATGAATACCTATCCTTGCTTCAAAAAATACCTGCCCTTTTTTTTCTCTTTCCATCTTCAACGATTTCAGAAAAGCTTGAATTTCCAAAGCCGCAAGTACCATCTCTTTTGCATGGCCAGGATGTTCTTCAGGTAAGCCCCCCACACACATATAGGCATCACCGATTGTCTTTATTTTTTCCAGCTTGTATTTACCGATAATATTGTCAAAGGCTTTAAAATGGAAATCCAACTCATGGACCAATTCCTCTGGAGAGAGTAGTTGGGCAATGCGGCTAAAGTTTATAAAATCAGAAAAGAAGACCGTTGCTATCTCAAATTTTTTTGCTTTGGCTACTCCGTTCAAACTCAATTCTTTAGCTACCGGCGCGGGGAGAATGTTCAATAACAACTCATTAGACTGCTTTTGTTGCTCTTCTATGATTGTGTTTTTAGTTTCCAGGAGGGTGTTATGCTTTTTGGTTTCCCGATAACGAATAACCAGGCCAATGGCTAAAAATCCAATGATGGCGGCTAGGGCCAGCAATAAATTTCCTTGGCTTTTCTGTAGCGCTATTTTGCTGTCTTGTAAATCCATGATGGCTACTTGTTCGAAAAGGGTCATTTCTTTTTGAGCCAATAACAAGGAATCTTTGATCCGGGCAAAGGCAAAGGCGTCTACCTGGTTTTTCTGTAAAGCAATTAATAATTCCGCCTTTATTTGCACATCGGTTAAGTAGTCGATTTTACTAAAAAGCATTACCTCTTTAAGTCTTAGGGAGTCGACTTTACCCGCTAGGGTTTCATTATTTGCATTCGTCTCTAAAAGTGCCTTGACCTCCTCTATTTGTCTTTGATAAAACGTAGCCAATTGTTGATCATTATCTTTTTCAGCCAACCATTTTAAGTTTTCTAAATTGTCAAGACGTAAGTCAGTTTTATTGATGTCCGTTAAATACAGAAGACTCTGTTTAAATTTTTTCTTTGCTTCTTTTCGGTTTTTACTAAGCCTTTTAGTTAATTTTAAAAGCGAGCGTCCTTCCAGATTGAGGGCAATGGCGAGTAAATCCCGTTTATTTATTTTTTCTGCAAAAGAAAAAGCTAGTTTGGCCTGTTCAACAGCACGAGTATAATTTCCCTGCTCTTGAAAGTGCGTCCAATTAGTAATGATTATATCAAATTCTGTGTTGGAGGTTTGTTGTGAAAAAACAAAAAGGGGAAGAAGAATAAGAATTGAAATTAGAGATAGAATGCTAAGTCTTGCTTTCATTGTCATTTCCTTGATTTTAGTACAAGATGATCTATTGCTTTCTAAATTGACAAGATAGTAAAAGTTACATTCCTAAATAACAAAGTAGTAATAATCCACTATCCTCCATATTTCAAATGCACTACCTCTGACCTGCCATTCTCAAAAACCGTTACCACATACAAATTATCATATGCACTCTCAGGCAAGTCCGCATAAATATTTGCCCCGACCAGTACATTTAATAATGAAGGAGTAGTGTTGGAATGACCAACGACCAATACTGCCCCTGCATAGTAATCCATCAACACATTATCTACGAATGGAGAAAGGCTGGAGGGGTTATAATTAATGACAGACAAGGACTTATCATCTGCTGTTGGTTGCGCAGTCTGCATGGTTCTGTTGAAGTTGGTGGAGTAGACAGCATCCAAGGGCACATTAGAAAGCACCCGGCGCAGTTCCTCCGATCTGATCAGGCCGGTCGCACTTAAGTCAGGGTTACTACCGATACCCGTTGTTTCTGCGTGACGCACAAGAATGAAAGTTGTAGCTGTATCTTGAATAAAGTCAGTCAAGGTCAAGGTGTCAGTAATCGTCAGAAAAAGAGTGTCCTGCTCCGTAACGTATATAGTGTCATATTCTACTATAGTATTGGAAATTATCTCGGGATCTTTTCCACAGGACAAAAGCAATGCGGGGATACTGTATAGGAGGATTAAAATACTCAAGTAAACTTTATTCATGAGGCTAAGTTTTCAAACATCAAATTAAAGTGAATTTTCACCCGAAAGATACATTTTTCCCACTGGAATCAATAACGTTAAAACTGACTCTCTGTCCATCTCTTAGCGCAACCTCGTAGGTGAGGGTATGATCATAGGTCAAACTTCAAAAGTAATCTCCACCTCGCCCTCTGCGGGATGCGACTGGCAAGTCAAAATATAACCATCCGCAACTTCGTCATCATCCAGGGCAAAACAAGCATCCATCGTTACGCTACCTTTTATAAGCTTGGCCATACAGGTGGAACAGGCACCGGAAGTACAAGAATAAGGGGGCTCGTATTTTTGCTCGAGCAATTTATCGAGAATGGATTTATTGTCGTCTATTGTCAGTTCTATTATTTCGCCATCGAGATGAACGATTACCTTAGCGCCACTTCCTGGCGAGGCAAGTGCAGTACTTGACGTACTAGCCTCTGTCGAATCATTGGTGAAACGCTCCGTATGAATTTGCTTTTTGAGCACTTCCCGATCGGACAATATTTTTTCAACAGTATCAATCATTACACCCGGACCACAGATAAAATACTCGACCAGGTCGGTTCGTGGAGGATTTTGAATTAGAAAATTAGCCGCCTGCTCTTCATCAATCCGACCAATTCTTCCTTGCCAGTTGGAGACCGATTTTTTAAAAAACCCTCCTAGTCCTCCCTTCTTTTCTTTTTGTGGCTGGCTGATGATATGTTCGATAAACAGCTGACCGGTATAGCGCTCTTCGAGCTTGGCGAGTTGATCTTTAAATATAATCGAACCTTCGTTTCGGTTACCATAAAGCAGGAAAACGGTACTCTGTGGCTCTTTTTCGATAATCGTTTTTAAAATCGACATCAGCGGAGTGATCCCACTTCCGGCAGCGAAAAGGTAATAGGTTTTGCGGTTTTCTTCATCTAGTTTCGTAAAAAACCGACCTGCCGGTGGCATTACTTCGATCTCCGTTCCTGCTTTGACATTATCATTAATGTGGGTAGAAACCAGGCCGCCTTCGAGTTTTTTTACAGAGACCGTAAAGTCCTGATCCAATGGACTGCTAGACATCGAGTAGGCACGGCGTACGCTCTGGTCATTGATGTCAAACCTGAGCGTTGCATATTGCCCCTGCTTATATTGGAAAATATCTTTTAGATCTGTAGGAATTTCAAAAGACAAGGAAACACAATTTTCTGTTTCCTGAATAACCTCCTTTACCTTTAATTTATAGAATTGTATACTCATACCTATGTAAACAGAATAGTTTTATTTCTGTTCTGCGAAGGTAGAAAAAATTAGGAATTAGAAATTAAGAATTAGAAATTATTCCAAATTCCTAAACCCTAATTTCTAAATTAATAAACCCTCCCCATATCCTGAAACCCCGTATCTATAGCAACCTTGTAGTTTTTGACGGAATCCTTGAGGTAGCGGGAAATTATACTTTCTACGGAAGTAGTATCATAACTGTTGGCGAAAGATGCCGATACCTGCCTGGAAAGATTAGCACTAAGGGCAGCATCCTTACTAAAAACTACCGTACTTGCCTTGATCGGAGCGCGATTGGTGCGATTCAGTATTTTCCGGATTTGAGGGATATCAGTGAGTGTATCCACCAGCAGATTGCTAATTTTTTGAAAAGGAATTTCTTTGAAAACGGTATCCGTTTGATAAATAAAAATCTGCTCCCGATCGCCGACAGGTTTTTCCTGAAGCTGAGGGATAAAAAATAATAGCAAAGCAAAAGCGGCAATCGCCTGCCAGGCCGGTATCCTATAAGTCAATAAAGGCACAACCTTAGCAGGTTGTTTATCTTGTTTAAGCTGTTGACGTAATCTGGATTGTATTTTCGGATTAGGTTTGGTCTGCTGGTTTTTGAAAACGGAAGTGCTTTCCAACAAAGTAGTACGCATTGCATTATACTCTTCAACGCTGTATTGCTGACCGACCCACTCTTTTTCCTCCGGGCGTAAATCCTTGTAGAACTTATTAGCCAGGAGATGTTCCATTTTATCCATTTTGCGATTCATATCTCTTTTTTTTTGAAAAATTTGGATGAAAAAAATGCAGTTGCGCTGCAAGTTTTCGGAGGGTATAGTACAACCTTGATTTCACAGTGCCTTCCGGGCATCCGAGGATTTCACTAATTTCCCGTAGGCCCAAATCCTGTTGGTATCGAAGAATAAAACATTGCCGGTGGGTGAAGTCCAGCGTTTCCAGTGCTTTTTGAAGATGAAGGGTGAAAAGTTGCTGGTCTATTTCAGAATCAAGGTACAGGCCGTCGCGAGCCATTGCGATCTCAAAATTCTCCGGGAGTGCCTGCTCTGGTTTGCGTTCCAATCGGCGATACTCATTTTTACACATATTACCCGCTACTGCATAAAGCCAGGTAGAAAACCGTTGGCTGGTATCAAAGTAAGCTCCTTTTTCGATCACTTTTATAAAAATATCCTGCGTGAAATCATCCGCACGATCTTGATCTTGTCCCAGCATCCGAAAGAAATAATAATGTATTTTCGAACTGTACCGACTATACAATTCATCAAAAGCCTGCTCATTGCCCTTGACGATATAAGGCATCAATTCTTCATCTTTGAGTTGCTTGTATTTTTTTCTTAGGTTGAACATTTATTGTCGGTGCAAGGTATAACGGTTTACGGTTTACGGTCGCTGAGTACCGTTACACCGTAAACCGATATACCGTTACACCGCTCTATTTTTAGTGTTTAAATTTCGCTAAAAAATTTTGAATGTCGGTCTGCATTTGGTTCTTTTCCCCAATCTGAACCAATAAGTCTCTGACTTCCAGATATTTGGACGCTTCACCACTTAGCAAATAATGCTTATACAAAACTGATAAACAAGGAA
Organism: Saprospiraceae bacterium; assembly: GCA_047619515.1. Classification (GTDB taxonomy): domain Bacteria; phylum Bacteroidota; class Bacteroidia; order Chitinophagales; family Saprospiraceae; genus JAHDHW01. The sequence continues at coordinate 7,637 of JBLHJZ010000003.1, forward strand.
TGTATTGCTGATCCATATAGTCCACCACAGACTGGCTGAAGTCATTTGTCAGATTTGTTTTTAAATAATCTTTTAAGAACAGGTGCTCGTAGTTTTTTCGGATCACGGCGACATGATCAAATTCCTGATCACTGTATTTGAATGCCAGGCCAATGAGAAAAAGTTGATCGTCATGTTTTTTGCGAAAACTTTGAGGGGTACTGATACCAATGTACGCAGGCCGATTTGTGTTTTTTAAAATATGCTCCATCACCGCATCTCTGTATTCCTGATAGTCACCCGTTTCTTCCATTGTCTTTTCGAATGCCGGGATGCCTAATTCTTTGAAAACGCTATTCTGGTAAGGAGGATGCAGTAAAAGAGAGGTATTCAACACTTTTACATCTGTCCTGATATTTTTGACTTGCTGTAAAAACCATAGCGGATAGGTGTCATTATCACCAAAGGTAAGGATAAGGGCATCGGAATCGAGGCCGATCAGTACATTATAATTCCAGGAAGTAATACCCGGAGAGTACAGTTCATGGCGATACCATTTTTCAAAAAACGTTTTCATAGCTTTGTCGTCACCTTCTAATGCCGCCTTAGTGATAAAAGCATCCCAGGTTTCATATCTTTCCGGATCAATAGTGTAAGCTTTTTGGAGATGCTCATAAGCTTCCCTACTCATATTTCCCCGAGCGAAAGAGACATAGTGGTATTCGAAAGTATTTGGAATATTTGCTTTTAGATCTTCAGCAATAGCATTGATATCGAAACGGGCACCACTTTCACTGGCTAAGATATTGATCATTCTGGCAGCGGTATAGAAATTAAACCAGGCCTCTGTATCTGTGGGAGATTTCTGTAATTCTTTTTCCCATAAAGCGGCCTGTTGACTATAATAAGCATGATTTTTTTGCACCCTTATAATGGAATACACTTTCTCAGCTTGTTGACCATAGACTATAAATCCTAATAGAAAAAAGCCACTTAACAGGAAAAGTCGTTTCATTTTGTTATTCTTTGAAGGGTTATACACGGTTTTGGAGATAACGTTCAAAAAGAATAGCTTTTTTTTTTAAATTTGGGTAGTTGTTAGACTTTATTCGGCGTTCGTGCTGCTCTGACGTACAAAAAATTTTGGCATAAAATCTATTCTACTCCTTGGTTTAAAATCCTTATTTTATAGCAACAAAAAAAACTAAAAAATGATACGAGATGCTAAATACCTGTTTGCCTATACTGCTCCGCTGGCTGCGTTTTTAGGCATTTATTACGGAGGTATCTGGTCTTTGGGCGCAGTATATGTAGCTTTTGGTCTGATCCCCCTTTTAGAATTGATGTTGCCTTATTCGAAAGAAAACCTATCTCCCAAGGTAGCAGATAAAAAAGCTAAACTTGTTTTTTTCGATCTACTCCTTTACCTCAATATCCCGATCTTGTATGGACTGATCCTGTATTATTTCTCGACTATCCAGGCAGGTGGTTTGACGACCTTCGAAATGTTTGGGATGACTTTGAATGTCGGGATACTGGTGAGTACTATAGGAATCAACGTGGCGCATGAGTTAGGACATCGGACGACGAAGTATGAACAATTTATGTCCAAAACGCTATTGCTGTCAGCCTTGTATTTGCATTTTTATATAGAACATAATCGCGGACATCATAAAAATGTAGCAACATATGAAGACCCGGCAACTTCCCGACTTGGAGAGAGTGTATATGCTTTTTGGTTTCGTTCGATTACACAGAGTTACTTAAGTGCTTGGCGGCTCGAAGCACAAAGATTGACCAGAGAAGGCAAAAAAGTGATCAGTACAGACAACCAAATGATCTGGTTTCAAATAACTCAGCTGATTTATCTGCTTGGCATTGGAGCGATCTTTGGCTGGGAGATGATTCCTTATGCTATTTTCATTGCCCTGGCCGGAGTGATATTATTAGAAACGGTTAACTACATTGAGCACTATGGTCTTCGGAGGAAAAAACTGGCCTCTGGCCGCTATGAGAATGTCGAACCCCATCATTCCTGGAATTCTAATCATGAACTTGGGCGTATCTTTTTATACGAATTGACCCGTCATTCCGACCATCATTTTAAGGCTACCAGAAAATATCAGTTGCTTCGCCACTTTGATGAAAGTCCACAGCTCCCTTTGGGCTATCCGGCTTCGATGGTCCTGGCCTTGGTGCCACCAATTTGGTTTCGGTATATGGATGGGAAGGTGGAAAGGGTACAAAAGGTGGGAAAGGTAGAAGCGGTTGAAAAGGGTTGAAAAGGTACTCTTCTTTCGTACCTTTTCTACCTTTCCAATCTTTTTATTAGAAGCACTTCACAGGCTTTATAATTCTCTAGTAATTCCCATCTAAAGTAATGCTGCTTTTCTCAAACCTATATACTATGATCAATATGCGAGCATGAATTTTAAAAAAATAATGTCTAAATTCGCAGTTTTAATACCCTTCATCACAAAACATGCAAAAGAAAATCAATAGCATAAGTTTTTACGCCCTTCTCTTTTGTATTCTTTCGATTTTTATTGTTTCCTTATTGGAATCTAAATGGCAACATAAAGGAAACGAAGCAGTACTGAGCTGGGATGTCACCGGATATTATTTGTACCTGCCAGCTGCATTTATTTACAAAGATGTCCGGCATTTGGCATTTAAGGATAGTATCATGAAACGATACAATCCAAGCACTAGTTTCTACCAGGCGTTTCAATTAGAGAGTGGAGATTGGTTGTTGCAATATCCGATAGGCTTGGCGGTGATGTATTCTCCTGGATTTTTGATGGGACATATTGGTGCTATGCTTGGATCTTATCCACAAGATGGATTTTCGGCACCTTACCAGATTGGGATTTGGATATGGGGCTTGTTAGTTGCTTTTCTGGGTCTTTTACTACTCCGGAAATTATTGCTGAATTACTTTTCGGACAAAGCAGTTGCGCTGACTTTGCTGGTGTTAGCCTTAGCTACCAACTATATGAATTATGCAGCCATCGATGGCGCCATGACACATAATTACGAATTTACACTTTATGCCGCTGTATTATATTTTACACGGAAATGGTATCTCCACCCGAGTTTTAAAATCAGTGTCATCATTGGTGTCCTGGTTGGCCTGGCAGCGCTTGCCCGACCAACGGATATTGTCATTGCCATTGTTCCGCTAGCCTGGGGGCTGGTATCATTGCGATCGATAAAAAGCACCTTCCAGTTTTTAATAAAACATTTACCGCAGTTGGCAGTCGCAGCACTTGTCACGCTGTTGGTAGGAAGCCTTCAGTTGCTATATTGGAAAATGTATAGTGGTGATTGGCTGTATTATACTTACCGAGATTATGGATTCTCCTGGCGAGGTCAGCATTTGATAGATTGTTTTTTTAGTTATAAAAAAGGCTGGTTGTTATATACCCCTGTGATGAGCTTTACCCTGCTCGGCTTTTGGTTTTTATTTCGAAAATGGCAAAACCTTTTTTGGTTTAGTTTCTTGTTTTTTATTGTAAATACTTATATTATTTTTAGCTGGGATATCTGGTGGTACGGAGGGAGTTTTGGTCAACGGGCTATGGTTGATTCTTATGCGATATTAGCTTTGCCATTGGCAGCATTCATTGAATCGATTTATAAATCTTTTTGGAAATATGTAATGATACCAATCTTTTTGTTTTGTGCTGGGTTGAATTTATTACAAATCTATCAACTACATGCGGAAAAAGGCGGCCTGGATCCGGAGTTTATGACTAAGGAATATTACTGGCGGATTTTTGGGAAGGTTGGTGTGCCGGATGAGGATCGAAAACTGCTGGATACAGATGAAGATTACACGGGTGATTTGCAAAATGTAAAAGTTCTACTTACCGAAGATTTTGAATCTTTTGAAAATGATTCTACTAATGTTCGGCCAGGAGGAAAGGATGGCAGTCAAAAGTGTATGTTTCTAAATTTTGATTTTCAGGAATCTCCTATTATGGAGATCAATGCCTCAGAGATCGATGGAACTTGGCTCCGTATTAAAGGCAATTTTTTAGCAGAATGGATGGAATGGGATATGTGGAAAATGTCTCAACTTATCACTACTTACTATAAAGGTGATAAACCGGTCAAAGAACGTTCGATCAGAATTTATAGGATATTAAAACCTGAAAAAGATTGGATGGAAATATCAATGGACACCAAAATACCGAAAGAGTCTTTTGACAGGGTAACATTTCGTGTCTGGCATGCTGGAAGTCGAACTCATCTCTGGGCAGATAATTTTGTGGTTGAAAGTTTTGATGAGTAAATCCTAGACAATCGACCTTTTTTTAAGAAAGCAATACAAGTATTATCAATCTTTGTAAAATTCTTATAAAACGAGCAAGATCAAGTATATTTGTCCTTCTATGAGTAAAAAATTATCTATTATTATTCCCGCCTACAACGAGGCCAAAACGATTCACCTGATTTTAAACAAAGTCAAAGCAGTGGATTTAATTGGTGATATCAAAAAAGAATTGATCATCATCAATGACTATTCAACAGATACGACGGAGAAAGTAATTCGGCAATATCAGGCAGAGAACCCGGAGCTGGATATCCAGTTTTTTAATCATGAAAAAAACCAGGGTAAGGGCGCGGCTCTCCATACCGGTATTCAAAAAGCGACGGGCGATTTTCTAATTATCCAGGATGCAGATCTAGAGTACGATCCGGAAGAGTACAACTTATTATTACAACCTATGCTCCAAGGGCAGGCGGATGTGGTTTACGGTTCGAGGTTCGTTGGCGGAAAGCCACATCGCATTTTATTCTACTGGCATTCTATTGGCAATCGCTGGCTGACCAATCTCTCTAACATGTTCACTGATCTCAATCTCACCGACATGGAGACCTGTTATAAATTGTTTAAATCCGATATTATCAAAAATCTGGATCTCCGGGAAAAACGCTTCGGCTTCGAACCGGAAGTGACCGCCAAAGTGTCCCGCATGCCGGATATTCGGATTTACGAGGTGGGCATTTCCTATTATGGTCGTACCTATAAAGAAGGGAAGAAGATTGGCTGGAAAGATGGCTTTCGCGCGATTTGGAGTATTTTGAAGTATAACCTCTGGGCAAAATAACATTAAAATATTCAGCTATCCTTCACGCAGGATAAAATTGTGCTTTTGCTCCTGACCTATCTACACAATGAAAAACACCATCATAAAACTCGTCTTTTTTTTGACCCTATTCTCAACAGGGAGTGTCTTCGCTCAAGATGCTTATGAACGATCCATAGGCCTACGTGGCGGTTTCCTTGGCGGAGTGACGTATAAGCACTTTCTGGAATATGCAGGAGCTATCGAAGGTATTGTGGGCTTTAATTTCCAAAATGGAAGGATGGCAACGCTTACAGGATTATATGAACATCATTTTTTCCTCAGCTATCAGACTAATTTTTATGCTGGTGGCGGGTTGACTTTCGGTGCCAACAAAGATATCTTCCGGGTACATGCCGAAGCGATAATCGGTATCGAATATGTGATCCCTCGGTTTCCCATGAGCTTGTCTCTTGATTATAAACCAGCCTATAATATCTTTGGAAATGCCTTTTATTTTGATGAATTTGCACTTTCGGTCAGGTACATTATCAGATAGTTAAATGTTAATCAAAACCCGCGGCATCATTTTCAGAGCAGTAAAATACTCAGAATCGAGTATTATAACCGATATATTCACAGAGGAGAAAGGATTGCGCTCCTATATTATAAGTGGCGTTCGGAAAAAAAATGCAATAATTAAAGCCAGCATCCTGCAGGTGATGACCCTGGTAGATATGGTCGTTTATCATCGGGAAGACAGAAACCTTACCCGGATAAAAGAGATAAAACCAGCCTATGTATATCATGCCGTTCCCTTTGATATTTTAAAAGGCGCAGTCGGTCTTTTTATGGTAGAGCTGGCCCGAAAAACAATCCAGGAGTCAGAGAGAAACGACTTGCTTTTCAATTTTTTATTTGGCTCTTTTCAACAATTAGATACTACTGAACATCCGGTTTCTAATTTCCATATCGCTTTCATGGTCGAATTGACTGCATTTTTAGGTTTCCTTCCGGGAGGTGAATACTCAAAGAAAACACCTGGTTTCGACCTGGCAGAAGGTGTTTTTAGCTTACCGGTGGAAGAAGGGCATCATTCCCTTGACGAAAGCCAGAGTAAATTATTGGATACCTTTTTAAAAACACCAATGGGGCAGAGTTATACCATAAAGTTAAATAGAGCTGAGCGAAAGGCTTTTTTAAACCAGCTGATTATTTTTTATAAATTTCATGTGGAGAACTTTGACTCACTCAATTCACAAAGAATTTTAGAGGAGGTAATGGAATAAGATAGCGACTAGTGGTTAGTAGACTTTTCGCTATAAAATATTTGTACAATGCAATTCGTTCTTACTGCCAAATATCCCATTTCGGATTATGATCAATAAACAAAACCAACCTTCAAATAATAAAGGATTCCGATATAAATGGCGCTATCTCAAAGGCGAATTCCGACAATTTCAGGCAGATTTTCCGAAGATAGCAATAGCTGTAAAGACATTGGCCGGCTTGGTGGTCGCAGGGATACTCTCCATATTAGGCTTTTTCTTAATAATTTACTTTGGCGCATTCGGAAAGATTCCGACCGCTGTAGATTTGAAAGACATCCGGAATCACGAAGCATCGGAAATTTATTCTTCTGATAGTGTTTTATTAGGTAAATATTATATTGAAAATAGAGAGATCGTTGGTATAGATGACATTTCGCCGGATATTATCAATGCCTTAATCGCTACGGAGGACGCCCGTTTTTTTCAACATAATGGGATTGATCTGAGGGCATGGGTTCGGGTATTTTTTAAAACCATACTCTTAGGCGACGATTCCGCAGGAGGTGGGAGTACCCTGAGCCAGCAATTAGCTAAAAATATCTATAAAAGGGAGAAGCATCGCTTTTTTACTACCCCGGTCAATAAAATCAAAGAGATGGTCATCGCTCGTCGTCTTGAAAAAGTGTACACCAAAGAAGAGTTAATCAATCTTTATTTGAATACGGTTCCTTTTGGTTTCAATATGTATGGTGTAGAAGTAGCATCCAACCAATTATTTAATACTTCTGCCAAAGAAATAAGCACTCAAAACGCCGCAGTAATCGTCGGCATGCTAAAAGGAAACACCTATTATAATCCAGCTCGTAATCCGAAAAATGCTACCAGTCGAAGGAATACCGTTTTGAGCAGAATGGAAAAGTATAGCTATCTCAATACCGCAACGGTTGACTCTTTACAACAGCTACCGCTTGTAGTGGAATACAAAAAAGAAGGAAACAACCTAGGAATAGCGACCTATTTCCGGGAAAATCTCCGGCAGGACTTAAACGAGTTGATCAAAGCCTACAAAAAACCGAATGGGGAATCTTATAATATTTATACTGATGGCCTGAAAATTTACACGACGGTTGATTCCAGAATGCAACAATACGCAGAAGAAGCAGTCGCAGAGCAGATGAAGTTGCTCCAAAAATCTTTTGACACCCATTGGAAGGGCAAAAAACCCTGGGCTAAGGATGAGGTGATTGAAAATATTATGAAACAATCCCAGCGCTATCAATCGCTCAAAGCGCAGGGGGCTTCTGATGAAGAGATCAAAAAAGTATTTGACACCCCTGTCCGGATGACGATTTACTCATCAGAAGGCGATGAGACGAAAGACATGAGCCCACTCGATTCCATCAAATACTATTATGCCTTACTGAATGCCGGCTTTTTAGTCATGGAACCCAAAACCGGAGCAATCATGGCCTGGGTAGGAGGGCTTGATCACAAATATTTACAATACGATCATGTGAAATCCCGCCGACAGGTAGGTTCTACTTTCAAGCCGATTGTTTATGCCAAAGCACTCGAGAGAGGAATTGAACCCTGCGATTACATAGCTAATCAATTGACGACTTTCATCGACTACGATGACTGGACGCCTCAAAATGCAGACGGAAAATACGGCGGGTATTACTCCATGAAAGGCGGGATTACCGGCTCCGTGAATGTGGTGGCCGTCAACTTGATCATGCGCGCTGAAGTAGGTTCTGTAGTTGATCTGGCTCATAAAATGGGCGTGACGAGTAGGATTCCCCAGGGCCCTGCAATTGCACTCGGCGCAGTGGATGTTTCTCTTTTTGATATGGTCAAAGTTTATGGAACACTTGCCAATAGAGGCGTCCGCCAGGATCCTTACTACATTACAAGAATAGAAACCAGCGATGGAGAAGTGCTTGCGGAGTTTTATAAACCGCTGGCGGAGAGAGTCCTGGATATCGACAATGCTGATATTATGATAGATATGATGCAGTCTGTGGTAGATAGCGGAACGGCAAAGCGATTGAGGTTTCAATATGGGGTACAAGGGCAGATTGCCGGAAAGACGGGTACCACCCAATCACATGCGGACGGTTGGTTTATGGGCTTTACGCCAAAACTAGTGGCCGGGGCATGGGTAGGCGGAGAGAGTCCGCAAGTACATTTTCGGAGCCTGAGCCTGGGACAGGGTGCTAATACTGCACTTCCTATCTGGGGGCGGTTTATGAATAAGGTTTACAAAGACAAAAGTTTAAGTAAATATAAAAATGGCGCTTTCCCGATTCCTTCTGAGGAAGTTTTGGCTAGATTAGACTGCCCACCATTTTATGAAGAGCTGCCTATGTTAGTTTCAGATTCACTTGAAATGCAGGAAGAGGGCTTAAATGCAGCGCTCGATCGTTTATTTGAATCACTCAGAAAAGATAAAAGAGTCAATGAAAAGCCCGATAGGACGACCAACAAAGAAGAAGATGCCCGAACGAAAGAATCCGAACGAATCCGTAAAGAAAACGCAAAACTAGAGAAGAAGCGCGAAAAGAAGAAAAAACGAAAAGAGTTTTGGGATCGACTTACCAGGAAGAAGAATAAGGAATGAGGGGTATTATTCCTCATTCCTTATTAAACCTACAGCCTCTCCTTAAGAAAAGCCAAGGCCATAGCATTCGCTTCCTGGGCAGCCTCTTCTACATACCTTGGGCTACTTGGATTCGCAAAAGCATGATCCGCTTCAAACTCCTTAGTGCTTATATTTTTACCGATTGCCTTCATAACGACTTCAAAATCACTGACCACTTTGGGGGTGATCCACTCGTCTTTATTAGCAAATAGGCCAAGCACGTCGGCTTTGATCGGAGCTAATTTAGCGGGTTCCATTACCGGCATACCATAATACATGACACAGCCAGCACCCTGATCACCTGCCAGGATAGAAGACTTTAAAGACCAGCCGCCACCAAAGCACCAGCCTATCGTTCCGACCTTAGCATCTTTACCAACATAGGTTAAGGCTCCCTTGATAATGGCATCCAATCGCTCTTCTTTTACACTTCCCATGATTTTGCCGGCATCATCAGGGTTGTCCGTCACTTTACCATCATAAAGATCAAGTGCTATGATATTTACATCTTTTAGTTCGCTGTAAAGCTTATCCGCCTCCTGTTTGATATGATCATTGAGACCCCACCATTCGTGGATGACAAATAAGGCTTTGTTAGAACTGAGATCATTGACGATGGCATAAGCACTACCCGGTGTCCCGTCCGCCGTTTCAAAAGTAATCATCTTGCCAGTACCTTTAAAGTCAAGCGCTTCGGGAATTTCATGTGCTTCATTAAATTTTTCATCTTTTGTAAATTGGGACATGTCTCCCGAAGTCTTGCTGTCTCCGGTAGTTTCAGCGCCACAGGCAAAAAGAAAGAATGCCAAAAATAAAATTGAATAGGGTTTGAGTTGAAAAATCATTTGTAAGAAGGTTTTAAGTGAATGAATGTTTTTGAAAGTTCGAATCAACACGAATGTTAATGTGCCCAAAACTAAACACCTAGTTATAATATTATGTTGTTATTTTTGCCCAAAAACATTAACCCTTTCCAGCCTGATCGAGGCGATAGCTTAGTTTCTGGCTTTAAAATTGAATATTATAGCGAATAAACCCGGCATTTACTCAATTTACAATGTACTTAGCTATTCTGTTGACTTTAAGTATTTCAGGAATCTCCTACTTTTATTAAAAGCTAAAGATTAATTTTTTATTAAAAAACTTAGAAAAAATTGACAACCTAGTTTTGCTTATTAAACCATAATCGCGTTCTACAGTGTTTTTATTAGCGGTTTTGAATATAATTTAGCAACAACTTGTTAAATTTTTAGTTAAAATAATTTGGGGAATTGAAATGTCCAAAATTCTTTTTTTTTAAAATCTAAAATAAATCAATATCTTACGTACTCTTTAAATTATGTCAACTGGAATAGTTTCATTATTCCTTAAACTCACAAAAAATGAAAAGAAGAAATTTTATTGCAACTACAGGTACTGCTGCATTAGTAGGAGCTACCTCAAGCCTTTCCGCTGCATCTTCAATCTATTCTAGTATAAGTTCAGAAGTTGCTATTGCGGAATTTTCTGACAGCACTAAAAATGTGCTGGACAGTTTTATAACTGAATTACAATTTCATCTGAAGGACCATTCTGAAAGCCAAGAATTAATTACTCAGCTCGCTAAGCCTATGCGGATAATCAGCAAACAGGCAAAAAAAGACAATGAGGCAATTATTTACAAGAATAAAAACGGCCAGTATATCAAGCTTTCGACTCAAAATGGAGTGGAAGTAATATATATTTCTGATGACTTGCCTAAGTAATTAGCATTTTTACAATCTTTATTTGCTACTAAAAACCTACTCTCAAGGCTAGTTGAGAGTAGGTTTTTTTATTGCTAATAAGCCCCGGACTCTTAAATCGAATCTATAAATCCATTATTGCGTTTATAAATTATCACTAGTAAATAAAACACTTTTGTTGTTTACACAAATTATAATAAACCAGTAACTTGCGCTCTCAAGCATGTAAGTGTTTAAAAATCGGAGAAATTTTTAATTTTTAATTTTTAATTCTAAAAATGCCGGCATTAACTAAATCAGCCATCAAATACGAAAAAGGAAAATTGTCCAATAAGGTTTTATTACAACTTTATGAACAATTATTAAGGCCCAGAATGATAGAAGAAAAGATGTTGATTCTACTTCGTCAGGGAAAAGTAAGTAAATGGTTTTCAGGAATAGGACAAGAAGCCATATCTGTAGGTGCAACAGCTGCGCTCAAAGACAGTGAAGTCATCTTCCCGATGCATAGAAACCTTGGGGTGTTTACCACTCGGGGAATTCCCTTGCTAAGCTTGTTTTGCCAGTGGCAGGGCAAATTAGCAGGGTTTACCAAAGGCCGGGATCGTTCTTTTCACTTCGGAACCTTGGCGTATAATACGGTCGGGATGATTTCTCATCTCGGGCCTCAGTTGTCACTGGCTGCCGGGGTAGCCTTAGCCAATAAACTAAGTAAGTCCAAAGAAGTATCCTTAGCATTTACGGGGGAAGGCGGTACCAGCGAAGGAGACTTTCATGAAGCCTTGAATGTCGCGGCAGTTTGGGAGTTGCCAGTAATTTTTGTTATTGAAAATAATGGCTATGGATTGTCTACACCCGCGTCAGAACAATACCGCTGTGAAAACCTGGCAGACCGGGGGATAGGTTATGGAATGCGATCTGTGATCATTGATGGCAATAATATTCTTGAGGTATTCAATACTATTTCGAAACTAGCGGCAGAACTGCGCAAGAAGCCCGAACCTGTCTTGTTGGAATGTAAAACTTTCAGAATGCGGGGCCATGAAGAGGCCTCAGGGACTAAATATGTGCCTCAGGATTTAATGGATATGTGGGCGAAGAAAGATCCGCTCCAAAATTACGAAGACTTTTTGTTGGAAGAAAAGATTTTGACAGAAGAAAGAATCACGGAGCTTAGAGCGCAATACAAGAACGAAATAAATGACAACCTTGAAAAAGCAGCGGCAGAACCAACTGTAAGCGCTACAACTGAGCTAGAAGTAGCAGATGTTTTTGATCCCGGTGAAGCGGAGCTAATTCTTCCGCATGGTCCGGCCACTGAAAAGAGATTCATTGATGCCCTCTCTGATGGCTTACGCCAATCCATGCAAAGACACGATAATCTCGTATTGATGGGGCAGGATATCGCAGATTATGGAGGCGTGTTTAAAATCACAGATGGCTTCCTCAAAGAGTTTGGAGCAGGACGTGTCAGAAATACACCGCTCTGCGAAAGTGCCATCATCGGAATCGGAATTGGCCTTGGACTGAAAGGCTGGAAATCTATGGTCGAGATGCAATTCGCAGATTTTGTAACCTGTGGCTTTAATCAGATCATTAATAATGCCGCCAAAATGCACTACCGTTGGGGGCAAAATATCGATATGGTAATCCGTATGCCCACCGGTGGCGGGCTAGGAGCCGGTCCTTTTCATTCTCAATCTAATGAAGCCTGGTTTACCCATACTCCCGGCCTTAAGGTTGTGTATCCTTCTAATCCGGTAGATGCCAAAGGACTGCTCACCGCAGCCATTGAAGACCCGAATCCCGTAATGTATTTCGAACACAAAGCCTTGTACCGATCCCTAAGTGCTGAAGTACCTGATGCTTATTATACCACTCCGCTTGGGAAGGCAGCAGTCACAAGAACAGGGAATAAAGTATCGATTATTACCTATGGAATGGGCGTTCACTGGGCAGAGCAGGTAGTCAAAGAAATGAACATTGATGCGGAAATTATTGATCTACGAACCTTGGTGCCCTTAGATTATGAAGCGATAGAAACGACTGTTAAAAAAACCGGCAAGGTTATCATTCTACATGAGGACACCCTTTTTGGTGGCTTAGGTGGAGAGATAGCGGCGCATATTACTGAGCATCTTTTTGAATATCTTGATGGCCCGGTCATGCGCTGTGCAAGTCTGGATACGCCGATTCCTTTTGCTGTTCCTCTGGAGCAGAATTTTCAGCCGGTTGACCGGTTTAGAGCGAAATTGGCAAAATTGTTAGGTTATTAATTAATTCAATTTGCGGATATCTTCGACTTTAAAAAGTCAGCAATTGGCAGTCAGCAGTCTGATCCTGCTAAAGTTTAAGTGTGAGCATTATTTTCAGCAGTATCAGGCTTGTAATGAGCGAAGCCGAAGTACTGCACACTCCCAACTGAAAGACTGCCAACTACAATAATTCGCAACTATAAGTTAATTATATAAAATCCAGGTATTTTAAAATTTATAATCGCCCCGAACCATCGCGCTCATAATTATATTTTGTAGTTTTGTTGACCATTTTAGAGAATTAAAAAATAAAAAATGAATTTAGAAGAATATGTAGCGGTAAGTGATATGCCTGGGGTATATAAAATGATAGCCAACCGAAAAAATGGATTGATCGTTGGAGATCTGGATAATGGTAAAAGAAAATTTGCTCCTTCCCGTAAGCACCAATTTACACCGTTGGCTTCCATCGGGATCTATGCAGGTGAGGATACGGAGGAATTGAAAGTAGTTTTCAAGGCTATGCTGGAAAAATACGAAACCTTGCCACCAATCTCCATTAGTGCATCAGTAGAAGAAATCTTCCAATATTTTGGAGAAATCCTACCTAACTTTGACCGGGAGAGAGTGTATGTCAAAGATATTAAAAAAGTGATCAAATGGTTTAATTTCCTTAATGAACGTAATTTGCTATCTTTAACTGAGGAAACCGAAGAAACCGTGGAGGCCATCGAGACCAAAGAAACTGAAAAAACTGAGAAGATCAAAGAAATCGAAGAGACCGAGAAAACTATATCAGAAGAGGAGTAAAGAGAAAACTATCAAGTAGAAAACACACCCATTAATCTTCCTTAATTCTGGATTTGTAAATAAACTATAGGTATGATACCTTTTGGTGACCTGTACCTGTGAGCGAGCTGAAATAACATACTATGAGTGTCTTATCCGTTCTGGAACCCAGGCAGAGAAAATATCTTCCTGAGGAACTTCGCGTGACCGTTTGGTCAAAGCTAAAGCCTTATTATAATGAATTGGCACATAGAGATATCTCCGCTGTGTCGGACTTAGAGCGATGGATTTATGACTGGAACGAAATTAATGCACTGGTAAGAGAAGAAATTAGCTGGAGATATATCCATCTTTCCAGAAGCATGGATGATGAGAGACCAGAGGAGTTATATAACTACATAGTGCAACGTATCCTCCCCAAAGTAACCGAAATGGATCACGCCCTTCATATCAGATTACTGGAATCTCCTTTCAAAAACGAACTCAATACGGAACAGTTTGGTATCTACCTGCGCGGCATTCAAAACAGTTTGGCAATATACCAGCCAGAAAACGTCCTGCTTTTTACAGCAATAAAAATCAAGTCTAAAGAATACGGAAAGTTGGTTTCTCAAATGATGATTGAGAAGGGAGGCAAAAACCTGACCATACAGGAAACTACTAAATCTCTCGAAAGCCTGGATCGGAGAGAACGGGAAAGCGGATATAAAAAAATTGGAGATTGCTTCCTGGAATCTGAACAACAGTTGGATGGTATTTTTAACGAATTAGTCAGCATGCGAAACCAGTTGGCGAAGAATGCAGGCTTTGATAATTTCAGGGATTTCAGATTCAGGGAGCTTGGACGATTTGATTATACGGTAAAAGACTGTGAACGTTTTCATAAAAGCATAAAACAGCAAGTAGTTCCAATAGTCAACGATTTATACAAACTCCGAAAAAAAATACTAAAGCTGGACACTGTCCGGCCATGGGATATAAAAGTAGCGGTCGAAGGGACTGATCATTTGGAGCCTTTTAAAGATACAGAAGACCTGGTTAAGAAAACTATCCATTGTCTTTCCGGAGTTCATCCTTTTTTTGGAAACTGTCTAACGATATTACAGGAAATGAAACACCTGGACTTAGAAACCAGGAAGGGAAAGCAACCGGGTGGCTATAATATGCCTTTGTTGATGACAGGCGTACCTTTTGTTTTTATGAATGCCAGCAACTCCTTGAAGGATCTTCTTATTCTGACCCATGAATGTGGGCATGCCGTGCACTCTTTTTCTACCCGGCAATATCAGTTGAACAGCATTAAAACTTGCCCGGCTGAAGTTGCAGAACTTGCTGCCATGTCTATGGAGCTTTTTGCCATGGAACACTGGGACGTTATTTTTAATAACCCTGAAGAAGAACGTATCGCACGGCTTCAGCAGCTTGAACGAGTGTTGACAATATTGCCCTGGATTGGTCAGGTAGATGAGTTCCAACACTGGGTTTATACTCATCCGGATGCTACGGAGGCAGAAAGAAAGATCCATTGGAAAAGTCTATCAAAAGAATATACCCCTGATATCATAAATATGTCCGGCTGCGAAAAGTACATTGAATCCTCCTGGCATAGACAGCTGCATATTTTTGAATTGCCCTTTTATTATATTGAATATGCCATGGCACAGCTAGGAGCGATTGCGCTGTGGAAAAACTATCGAGAAAATCCCGTAGAAACAATTGACCGATTCACTTATGCGCTGGGATTGGGCTATTCCAAAACCATCCCTGAAATTTATGAAGCAGCAGGTATTTCTTTCGATTTTTCCGAAATATATATCCGTTCTATTATCGGTTTCCTAAGAGAGGAGATCGATAAATGTTATTTTAAAAGAGAAACCCTTATTCCAAAACCCCGAAAGGGTCCTCACTCAACCCAAGTCCCTCCAGGCTTATAGCACCTTTCAACTCCGAAATATCCAGATCCAACACACTACTTTTATGAAAAGTAGCGACTTTGGCTCCGGTAGATAATGTTTCCCATTGATCCCAACTAAATTCCATTCCACCAACAGGAATAATCTTTACCCACATTTTCCAAGTTTTTGGCAGGAATTTTTCATCAAGAATCCAGAGATAAGCATCTCCCGGTGTCACACCGCCAGAAGTATAACTCACCATCAGCCCTTTGCTACCATCTTCCTGAGTGACTATACTTCGCTCTGTCCCTGGGTCAAAAGCTTTTGCTGGTGCGTTTAGCCAGAAAGAATCATTACAGAAAAAGCTCCAGGCATCCTGAATCAATTTCTCAGCCGATGGCCCGATCTCTTCCACGCCTTTTACAAAGGCTTTTCCCGTCACTTTTTTAGTATTCAGTAGTACCCTATTATCTCCCCAGTTCACCTCAACAAAATTGCGATCCTTATCCCATAAAAAGCTATGCATTCCTTTAAAGGTCCATTGCACATAGGTCGTCGAATCCCATCCGGCTTTATCAATAGCCTTGAGCATTTGATTGGCGAGCGCATCAGCTTCTGTGCTTTTTTGCCCTTCAGGTCTGGGTTCGTTGTAGATAAAAAACAAAACCGCCAGTACTGCAATCAAAACCAATAGGAGAACACCAAGTCTTTTTAGCCATTTCATAAGTATAAGTTTTTTGCAAAGTTGATTTAAAAAAAGCTTCAATAGACTTTATTCCGAAATATTTTTTTTTACGGGAGAGCGGCTACTAATGCTTGTGCTGAGCGAAGTCGAAGTACCGAATAGAGTCTAATATTAGGGCAAATATAACTTAAATACTTTGGGCACTAAAATTGAAATTATACAGATAATTCATTTTGACACCGAATACCCAACACCGAATACCGAAAACCGAAAACTCATTTCCTATATTTGCAAAGAAAAAACATCCTGATACATGTATAATGGTAAAAAAGTCGTCGTCGTATTACCTGCTTATAATGCAGCACTTACTTTAGAAAAAACTTATAATGAGATTCCTTTTGATCTGGTGGATGAAGTAATCCTCTGCGATGATGCCAGTAGCGATGACACATCGGTTTTAGCCAAAAAGATCGGCATCCATCATGTGATCGTTCACGAAAATAATAAAGGCTACGGAGGCAATCAAAAATCCTTGTATAACAAAGCACTGGAATTAGGGGGAGATATCGTCATTATGCTGCACCCGGATTATCAATATACGCCTAAGTTAATACCCGCTATGGTCAACATCATCGGCGATGATCTATACCCGGTGGTCTTGGGTTCCAGAATATTGGGTAAAGGTGCATTAAAAGGCGGAATGCCACTGTACAAATACATAGCAAACCGGCTCCTTACCTTTGGTCAAAATCTTTTGATCAATTACAAACTGTCAGAATACCATACCGGCTATCGTGCTTTTAGCCGAGAAGTGCTGGAAGCCATCAATTTTAATAATAATTCTGATGATTTTGTATTTGATAATGAAATGCTTTCCCAGATTGTCTATGCAGATTTTGATATTGCAGAGGTGACCTGTCCTACCAAATATTTCGAAGAGGCTTCGTCCATCAATTTTGCCAGAAGCAGTAAATATGGATTAGGCGTGATTCGGGTATCTTTCGGACACTTTTTCCAGCGACTAGGCTTGGTGAAATTAGCAATGTATAAGAAGCCCAATTCCTGATAGATCATCGGAAATCGGATAAAAGAAGGTGGCTAACTAAAAGTACACTTTTAAAGAAGAGAGGATTTATTTTTCCTCACTAACCAAAAGCACGGCTTTACGCCCTAAATAGATAGCAGCCAATACGAGGGTGTATGTCAATGTTGCAGTCATAATTCCGAACAAAGGTAAATATCTTTTCTAATATGCACGAACAGAGACAGGTAAAATATTTTACGGCCGTATCTGAACGATACCTATTAAAGAGGATGAAGCGGATTGATGAAATTGTTTGTCAAAATAGATTTTTAAATTAAATGCTCCATCCTTTCTGTAAAACTAACGATTAAAGCTAAATTTATGCTGTCAGGGGATATAAAAAAATGACGTATAGTGGCAAAAAGCAAGATACAGCAGAAAGATTTAAAAGAATTTCTGGACGAACAAGTTGATAGATTCAATGAACCGGGGTTTATAAAAGATGACCCTATCCAGATTCCTCACCAATTCGACCAATTGCAGGATATTGAAATCACCGGATTTTGGGTAGCTATGCTTGCTTGGGGCCAACGCAAAACAATCATCAACAAATCATTGGAATTGATTGATCTCATGGGTGGAAGGCCCTATGATTTTATTATCAATCATTCTGAAAAAGACCGGCAAGATTTTCTCAAATTTAAACACCGGACTTTTCAGGCTACGGATACACTTTATTTTTTGGAGTTTTTACAAAATTATTATCAAAAAAATAATTCCCTGGAAGATGCTTTTTCCAGGTCTCTCCGTCAGGGAGACGATAATATTGAAAAAGCCTTGACAGGTTTTCATAATATCTTTTTTGACCACCCGGATGCCCCTCAAAGAACCCGAAAGCATATCGCTACTCCTGCCCGTAAATCCAGTTGTAAACGTCTTTGTATGTTTCTTCGCTGGATGGTCAGAAAGGATGACAAAGGAGTAGATTTTGGCTTATGGACTAAAATCTCTTCGAGCCAGTTGATGATGCCACTTGATGTGCATGTTGAAAGAATAGGTAGAAGGCTGGGACTCCTGGAGCGAAAACAAAGAGACTGGAATACGGTATTGGAACTAACCAATAACCTCAAAAAGTTTGATCCCGAAGATCCGGTGAAATATGATTTTGCCTTATTTGGGATGGGGGTGCTTGAAAAGAACGCTGGTCTTTAAAAAAGTAAAAAGGACTTGTGAATTGCTCACAAGCCCTTTTTTTAAAAGAAATTATATTTTCGAAAATTATTCTTCACTAATACTAATCTCCTGAATGGTGTATTTTTCACCAACAACCTTCATATAGACATATACTCTAAATACTTTGCCATTTGATTTCAGATTACCAATAGTGTATTTAGAACCAGCCCCTTTGGAAGTTCCGTCATGTACCTGAGTGTATGATTGCGGTTTGTTTTTAGCGAAAAAGCTTTGTAAAGCCTTTTTGGCCTGGGCTTTATCATAGAGATTTTCATTATCCAAAAGAGATACTTCAACTTTATCATCGAAATACTGTGATAATGCCTCTGCGTCGCCATTGCTAATTGCTTTGGAAATATTACTGAGGTTATCAGGTGTCACCATTGCTATAGAAGGAGCGATCAAAAGAATAAATAATAAATTTTTCATGATTTCGATTTTTTTGTTAAATAGTCTAATTTCGTGCCATCGTACATTAGACTTCATAAAGTCTAAATTATATACTCCTTGATGACAAAAATTTTAAAAAGAAAGGCCTTTTGTGATAGTTGGTGAATTAAAAAGTAATGGGTGCCTGGTAAGTGCTTCTTTTAAGGTATTGAAAGACAGTGTGTTATATGTATTCTAGGTATAGCTGCGCGATACTTGATTAGCATCCTTAAAACGATTTAAAATTGTGTTAAATTGCAGCCTAAATGTTAAAAAAAAGTTGAACCTTTTGGTTGTCACTCAAAGTTTTAGCTATTCAAATATAAGCTTTTTTGAATAAGAAATATTTTTTTTGCTAAAAAAGGTATTTTTGAGCCAATATGCACGGCTTATAAAAATAATCGTTCTTTAGCAAATCCCGTGACAACCAAATAGAAGAAGCAAAAGCGACCAAAGTAAGCGTTGATTTTTCTATTTGGTTGTCACAAAAATGGAATTTGTCAAAAAACCAAAATAATAAAATCTAATGATTGACAAAAAAGCAATACTGATTATTCTAGACGGTTGGGGAAATGGACCAAAACCGGAAGCTAGTGCTATCGCACAGGCTAAGACGCCTTTTGTAGATAGCCTTTATCAAAAGTATCCTAACTCAGCGCTAATTACTTTTGGGGAGGATGTCGGATTACCTGAGGGGCAAATGGGTAATTCAGAAGTCGGTCATATGAATATCGGTGCGGGGAGAGTAGTCTACCAGGAATTGGCAAGGATCAATAAGTCAATAAGGGACAGAGATTTACATCAAAATCCGGCATTGATCAAAACGCTTAAATACGCAAAAGCAAATAATAAAAAAGTGCACCTCCTCGGCCTAATTTCAGATGGAGGAGTACATTCTCATATCAATCACCTAAAGGCGCTTTGTGATATCACCCAGGAGCAAGGCTTGGATAAAGTCTTTATTCATGGATTCACGGACGGTCGGGATACTGCGCCTCAAGGGGGAAAGGGTTTTATCAAAGAGCTACTCGACCATATTGAAAACCAATCTGTTGAATTAGCCACCTTGGTTGGACGGTACTATGCTATGGATCGGGATAAGAGATGGGAACGGGTGAAATTGGCTTATGATGTCTTGGTGCATGGCGAAGGGATTCACACGCAAAATGTTTTATCGGCAATCGAAGAAAATTACAAAGAAGGTATTACCGACGAGTTCTTAAAACCAATTGTAATAACAGATGACAATGACTTACCAAAGGCAAAAATAGAATCGGGAGATGTAGTTTTGTTTTTCAATTTTCGTACAGACCGTCCAAGGGAATTGACGCAGGTGCTATCACAGGAAGATATGATAGCATTCAATATGAAAAAGCTAGACCTCTATTTTGCAACCATGACTCGTTATGATGAACAGTTTAAAAACATGGAGGTGCTTTTTACAAAAGATGATATTACCTTACCACTTGGAGAGGTACTTGCCAATGCCGGTAAAACGCAAACCCGGATTGCCGAAACTGAAAAATATCCTCATGTTACTTTTTTCTTTTCTGGTGGAAACGAAAATGTGCTGGAAGGCGAGAATAGGATTATGATTCCGTCACCCAAAGTAGCTACCTATGACCTCAAACCGGAGATGAGTGCTTATGAATTGACAGCAGCTATTCTTGAAGATATTCAGCAAAATCAACCGGACTTCATCTGTTTAAATTATGCTAATACCGATATGGTCGGGCATACGGGTGTTTTTGCTGCGGGTATTAAAGCTGCAGAGGTGGTCGATGAATGTCTACAGAAATTGATCCCGGTTTGTCTTAAACATAATTATGATGCTTTGATAATTGCTGATCATGGCAATGCAGACTATATGATCAATGAAGATGGATCCCCCAATACTGCTCATTCTATGAATCTTGTGCCTTGTATTTTGGTAAGTAATGAAATTGGAAATAGAAAAGTCAGAGATGGGCGATTGGCTGATATTGCTCCAACAATTTTAGCTATTATGAAAATGGATCAACCAGAACTTATGACTGGTCAGTCATTAATCGAATAACACTATGACATGCGAATTATAAAAATAATCTTCTTTTTTATCCTTGTGGTTATGTTCTCTTCCTGCACGGATGAATCAACAGTAGTGGTGGAAAATCAGTATTTTTTTGATTTAAAAACTTTCTTCAAACAGGAACAGGAGCAATCAAAAAATATTAAAAAAATAATTAAAAAGGCTACTATTGATGGTTTTGTTGAGGAAAAAACGATGGACAGTTTTGACCTGGAAAAAGAGCTGGCCTTATTTATTGATTCTGATATTAATAAGGTAGCCTGGTTAGATAAATATACTGTAGATAGTCTTTTTAATAATAATTTACTGACCCGGATTACCTATATAGCCAAAGAAGAAGAACTAAAAACTGACCTACTTACTATTCATTTTGACAAAGGGCTTGTTGATTCCATAGATATAATTCGTAAAACCTCAAGCCTTGCTGCAAAATTAGAACAGCATTTAAAATATATTCCTACTAAAGGTTATTCAATCGAAAGCCTACAAAAAACTAGTATCTCAGCGGCTCACGTTCTAGAATTGGATGTACAGTTTGTCTATTAGACATCTTACTGATGACTTCTCCTTTTTCGTTTAGCGAAAGGAGGAGTACACGCCGGTTTAGTTTCCTGTTTTCGGGAAGGTCTACTCCATACTCGTTGGTGTTAGCGACCTGAGGATATGCTTCACCACAAGCCTTCGCGATAATCTGATCTTTTGATACCCATTTAGATGTTAAATAGTTTTTTATTGCTCTGACTCTATTTTTCGATAACGCTATATTATAGATAGCATTCCCCTTAGCGTCGGTATGACCAATGACAGCAATCTTTAATTCAGGATATTTCTTGAGTTGTTTTATAAGTCCGATAAGTTCTTTTTTTGCAGCCCTCGTCAGTTTATATTCATCAGATTGGTAAAGGATAACTTTTGAGAATCCGTTCTGTTCTTTTGGAAGAGTAGAAGAAAGGGCCTTTCCTTCTTTTGAAAGAATACCTCCTTTTAAAAGAGTTATAACTATTGCATTCGGGAATCCCCTGACGATCAAAGAATCCTTCATCCTGTTAGCTACCGGATATTCTTCGAATGTGGTACGGAGGTAATAATGATGTATATTGTTCTTATCTATATCCAAATAAACATCACTAATACCACTAAAGGCAAAATGTGTAAAAGGAATTTTTTTTACAAAAGCCCCTATTTGTATTCTGTAATATTTTGAGGAGAAGCTTTGAGTAGGTAGCAGACAGCAAATAATAGTGAATAGCATAGTGTTCAAGATGTGCATGGGTGAGCGGTTTTGGTTGTAAAAAATCTATATAGTGCTTTACCAAGATCAAATTATCGACTGTATTTGGCGCCTTTTGAGCCTGAACTTCGTTGAAAATACTCGTCACCCATACGGGTGCCTGCGTTTTTCGCCTCTTTCAGACTCAAAATACACTCAAATCCACCTCGACATTTAACACTTGACAAAGCACTAACTAAAGGAGTGATGCAAATTAATTTATTTTTTATATTAAATCAAATTTACATGTGTTAAATTTTGATGCGCAGGGATTTAAAACCAGGAGGGCTGACTTTCTAGCTTTGGATAGCTAATGGTTTTAGCTTCACTTCAACAGTAATCGAGCGTGTTAAAAGAGGAAATAAAAATTTAGTCCGATCTTTAATATTAAGCGAATGGTCTCAGCAGAAACTATATATACTTCATGCGGGAAAAATCAATCTTTTGTCATTCTTCGACTGGCTCAGAACAGGTTCTGAGAAGGCTTGAATCACGATTTTTTAAATTTAGCCTAATTACTTTTTCAAGCCGTTCGAAGTATAGACAAAAAAAAAGCCCATGCCGAATAAACGACATGAGCTTTTAAATTTAGGTTGGCGGCGACCTACTCTCCCACCCAGGGGCAGTACCATCAGCGCTGAAAGGCTTAACTTCTCTGTTCGGA
>JBLHJZ010000004.1:0-29055 GCA_047619515.1 Saprospiraceae bacterium
CTTTCTGATGGTAATCTATTAAGATGTTCAAGACCAGCATCCCTCCTTTGCTGTCCTATTTGGGGTGGAGGAAGTGGTGGTCGTGTGGATATCATAAGCTGGGAAAATGAAATACTATGGAGTTTTCAGCAAAATGATTCTTTGAGACGTTTGCATCATGATGTCGCTCCTATGCCTAATGGGAATATTCTTATGATTTCCTGGGAATTAAAGACCAATGAAGCGATAATTGAAGCAGGTAGAGACCCGGAATCTGTGCTTCAAGGAATTCTATGGCCGGATTATATTTTTGAAATAAATCCAGCTACTGATGAAATTGTTTGGGAATGGCATGTTTGGGATCATTTGATTCAGGATTTTGACTCCACAAAAGCTAATTTTGGAATAGTTTCGGAACATCCGGAACTGATAGATGTCAATTGGGATACCAATGATCTTAAGGCAGATTGGATGCATAGTAATTCAATAGACTATAATCCCGTTCTGGATCAGGTTCTTTTGTCTGTCCCGTTTTTTAATGAAATTTGGATCATTGACCACAGCACTACTACTGCCGAGGCTGTTAGTCACTCTGGAGGACAAAGTGCAAAAGGAGGCGATCTGCTATACCGCTGGGGCAATCCGATGGCCTATAAATCTGGTACAGCTGAAGACCAAAAGCTTTTCTTTCAACACGACGCAAAATGGATTGACGATTTTGTAAATCCATCTCATCCTAAATATGGAAAAATATCGGTTTTTAATAACCGGTTAAGCCCGGAATTATCCACCGCAAATATTTTAGATCCAGGGTTTAATGAAATTTCATGGGCTTATCCGGAAAGCGATGGCGTTTTTGAGCCGGGTGATTTTGATTTTACTTTCCTTCATCCTGAACCCGAGAAACAAGTGTCTTCTATTTTATCCAGTGTTCAGATTCTACCCAATGGAAATTCGTTGATATGTGCAGGGCGGCAGGGCTATACTTTTGAAATGACCATCGAAAATGAAGTGGTGTGGGAATACAAAATTCCACTAAAAAATGGTCTCCCGGTATCCCAGGGTACTATTCTTATACCAAACGATAATATTACTTTTCGCTTAGATCGTTACCCTGTGGATTATCCCGCTTTTGATGACAAAGATTTGATACCAATGGGGTTTATAGAACTTGATCCGGATAATTCTATTTGTGAGCTGACCACTATTGATGAACAAAACGAAACTGATTTTAGAATATTTCCTAATCCTGCTTACCGGTATTTTTATGTTTCATGGCCCGAATTCACTCCTTCAATAATAGAGATTTATGACCTTTTGGGCAAGAGGATAAGCGTTTCAAAAATAGAAAAAGGTATTAATGAGATAGATATTACTGATTGGTCTTCAGGTGTTTATATTTTAAAGACTGATTTGTATACCCGAAAATTAATGATAAGACAGGATTAGATACGTTTAGATTTTTACCCATTTCTTAATCATAGTTTTTCCTTCTTTATTTCTTAGCATAAAAAAATGAATACCACTTATTAAGTGGCTTACATCTATCTGAATATTTGATGAATCGATTAAACCAGACTTTTCAATTTGACCGGAAGGACTTAATATATGGTAATGATTAAAAGAAGTAGTATTTAGGTTGAGATATAAAATATTACGGGAAGGGCTAGGATAAATATCTACTATTGTATCAAGGGTTGCTTCTTCTTTTGTGGTTACGATTACAAGATCAATATTCGGATCAACATAAATATTACCACCGGTAGAACTTCCCTCGATTAAGTGAGTTTTTTGATTAGCTGGGATTTCATATAAGCGATCTATATGTCCAGTGGGCCATGTGACTATAAGAGAATCAATTTGAGAGTGATTTTTCAATCCAATGATCTCTGTACTTGAATTTTGCCCTAAAAAACCAATACCGCAGATGATTTCACGCATTTGATAAATAGAACCGATATAGCATTCTATTTTTGCACCAATTCCATCTCTGTTACTAAGAACTCCTTCTAACTCTATTTTGTACCAATTATTATTACCATCGTTACATTTCCAAAGTTCAGATGTATGAGGATTCTTGTTAATCACCATGATATCTGGATATCCATTCTGATCGAAATCGCCAATGGCACTATTATTTCCAATAGAAAGATACCCTTCAAACCCTACTTCGGGACTAGAAAAGGAGCCATTTCCCTGATTTTCATAAAATGTACTTGGGATGAGATCATTGCCTAAAGGAGTTGCTACGACGTGTAAATCAAGATCTGTGTCATTATCACCATCAAAAAATAAAGACCCCCAACCAATCCCGTTAAACGCTACACCAGCCTCTTCCGCAATCTCTTCATAGAGTTCAAGACCGCCTTGTGTTGATAAATTACGGAGTAGTTTATTCCCCGATGGTGTATTACTAATATATAGATCCTGCCAGCCATTATTATTGAAATCTCCTACAGCAACACACATAGCATCCATAGGCAGATTTGTATTTGTCATTTCACTGATATCAGAGAAAGTCCCATCTCCATTGTTTTTTAAAAGGGTATTAATGGACTCCCGGTCATTGGCGGTGTAAATATCTGGCCAACCATCATTATTAAAGTCAAAAAAAGAAGAGCAAAAAGGCACTTTCCCAGGGTCATTGGCTTGTGATTGAAGGGATACTTCAGTAAAAGTTCCATCCGCATTATTCTTAAATAGCCTACATTCATTACTTGTAATATCGGCAGGGAATTTCCTTTCGCCATAATATAAATCGAGCCATCCATCCCTATTATAATCTCCCCAACATGCGCCAAATGTTCGGTGCTCATCTAGAGGAAGGCCAGCTGATTCTGTAATATTAACCAAGTTAAGATTTCCAATATTTTTGTATAATAGATTCGTTCCTCCAAAAACTGCAATGTATAAATCTTTGTCTCCGTCGTTATCAAAATCTACCCATAATATTTGTTTGACTTCTTGCTGATCGTCAACAAGAGTAGGCAGTAATTCAAAACTACCATTATTGTTTTTATAAAAATGTATATATTTCCCTGCCTCTGTTGCCAGAGTTACATCATCCCAGCCATCTCCGTCAAAATCGCAAAAACTAACCCCTCCACCTCCAACGCCGGTGAATAGATAACTATGATTAATCCCTGACTGAGAGGCCATATCAATATAAAATGGTTGTCCGTATAAGAAAAGAGTCGTTAAGCTAAATAACAATATTATAGGAATTGCTTTCATAATTAATGTGCTACTTTTATGACTAGCAAGATAGTCAAAAATCAGGAATTATTATTTTTAAAATCAGTACTAAAATTTAATAGAGATCGTATAAGCTTTACTATTATTTGTGTTTGAAGGGGTGTAATGATATTGTGGAGTAGAATTAGATTGGTCTGTTTTAGGCAATCTGAAGTGAATTTGAATGCTTTTGTGAAATAGGACTTTAATTTTCCTCGTTTTTGGTATTTTAAACCTCAATAGCTTAGTTAAACGAATAGCTTCTTCGTCACAACCATAGCCAAGCCCCTTCATGATTTTTGTTTCAATCACCTCTCCTTTATAGTTGATAGTGTATTTTAGGACTACTGTTCCTTCTATTTTATGTGCTTTCGCAATATCCGGATATTTAATATTATTGCTTATAAATTGTCTCATTGCTTTTAGCCCCCCTACGTATACGGGATGCTTTATGAAATGCTTATCCGTACGCTCTTTTTTCATATTTTTATAATTTATTACTTAAACGAAGCAACAAGGTTACCTGAATGATGAACTTTACAAATTTATATACGTTCTGAATGGAAAGTAATTGCCCGGTATTTTGCTTTTTAGTGATAAAAATAATACTTTGAAGGGAAACCTTAGTACCCCCGTTTTATATCGAAATCTTGAATGGAGAAAATCAACGTATTTATTAAATACATAAAGTTTGAAAAGCGGTATTCCGAACATACACTGCTCGCTTATCAAAGAGACCTGGAGCAGTTTTTCCTTTATATCAAAGACATCTATAGTATTATAATGACCGAAGAGGTCAGGCATATCCATATAAGAGCCTGGGTGGTATCCCTGATTCAGGCAGGTATTTCGACAAAATCTGTCAACAGAAAACTTTCCTGTCTTAAATCTTTTTTTAAATTTGTGATAAAACGTGGAACACTTACGATAAACCCAATGTCGAAAATAGTTAGCCCAAAATCAGGGAAGCGTTTACCTGTTTTTGTTGATCAAAAGGCTATGGAACAGCTATTTGAAGAGGTTTGTTTCCCGGATAACTATATCGGGGAGAGAGATAGGACGATATTAGAACTGCTGTATTTAACAGGAATAAGGAGAGCGGAGTTGATTGAACTTAAGAAAAGCGATCTGGACTTGGAGCGGAAATTATTAAAAGTTTTAGGAAAAGGGAAAAAACAGCGGTTAATTCCTTTAACAAATACCTTGAAAATAAAACTCGCCACCTATTTATCCGTGGTGGAAAGTGAATTTGGCACAGACGAGCCTTATTTATTTCTCACTGGGAAAGGGAAAAAGCTTTACCCCAAGCTTGTTTACCTATTGGCTAGGGATTATTTATCTCAGGTCACTTCCATCGAACAAAGGAGCCCTCATGTATTAAGGCACTCCTTTGCGACCCACTTATCAAATAATGGTGCGGAGTTAAATGCTATAAAAGAACTATTGGGACATAGTAATTTATCCGCTACACAGATATATACCCACAATTCTATAGATAGGCTAAAAGCGATCTATCAAAAAGCACATCCAAGGGCTAAGGATGACTAGAGAAAAAGCCTTTTAGATACTATTTCTAATTAATTATCAAACCTAAATTTTGCTTATGAAAATTCACACTCAAGCGGTTCATTTTTCAGCAGATCAAAAACTGGTGAGCTTTATTGAAAAGAAAGTGACGAAACTAGATCAGATTTTTGATAAAATCATAACTATTGATGTTATCTTGAAGTTAGAGAATTCAGGACAGGTTAAGGATAAAGTTGCAGAATTAAAATTGAAAATTCCAGGAACCGTACTCTTTGCCAAAGAGAGTAGTAAAACTTTTGAAGAATCAATTGATAATGCTATTGATGCCCTTAAAAAGCAACTTGTTAGACATAAAGTACGTAACGATTAATCAGATATATATCGGCTATTGAAGAATAGTTTTGATGAAAATCGATTAATAAGGTAAGCTTGTAAAATTTCTTACCTTTTTTTTTATCAAAAAGTAAGAAAAATTTCGATCTTAATTAAAAAGATGTATCTTTGCGAACGTTTTCAAGAAAAAGTTCTTTGCAATACTATACATTTGAATGTTTCTATAGCTATTTTATATAGAAATGAATACTTTTTGCCAGTGTAGCTCAGTTGGCCAGAGCAGCTGATTTGTAATCAGCATGTCGGGGGTTCGAATCCCTCCACTGGCTCATTTACTATATTAACATTCAAAGGGGGTGCGCCGGAGTTGGAGAGCCGGGCCAGACTGTAAATCTGGTGACTATGTCTGAATAGGTTCGATTCCTATCACCCCCACAAAATAAGCGGGAGTAGCTCAGTTGGTAGAGCATCAGCCTTCCAAGCTGAGGGTCGCGGGTTCGAGTCTCGTCTCCCGCTCTATTTTTATATTTGCCAATGTAGCTCAGGGGTAGAGCACTTCCATGGTAAGGAAGGGGTCGGGGGTTCAATTCCCTTCATTGGCTCATACGGAATAGTGTAATTTTATTTTTTTATACATAATAAAAATCATTTCACGATGGCTAAGGAAATTTTCTCTAGAGATAAGCCTCACCTAAATATAGGTACAATTGGTCACGTAGACCACGGTAAAACAACATTGACAGCAGCGATCACCTTTGTATTATCACAAGATGGTCTTGCCGCTAAAATGGATTATGATGCAATTGATGCTGCTCCGGAAGAGAAGGAGCGAGGTATTACCATTAATACTGCTCATGTTGAATATTCAACCGTTAATCGTCATTATGCTCACGTTGACTGTCCAGGACACGCAGATTATGTTAAAAACATGGTTACTGGTGCCGCTCAAATGGATGGAGCAATCCTGGTAGTTGCCGCTACTGATGGACCCATGCCTCAGACAAGGGAGCATATCTTACTTGCTCGTCAGGTAGGTGTGCCAAGCGTTGTTGTGTTTATGAATAAAGTTGATCTGGTTGATGATGAAGAAATGCTAGAGTTAGTGGAGATGGAAGTTCGTGAGCTTTTAGATGCTTATGAATTTGGTGGAGATGATGCTGCTGTCATTCAGGGTTCTGCTCTTAAAGCTCTTGAAGGCGATGCAGATGCTCAACAAAAGATTAAAGATTTGATGGCAGCCTGTGATGACAAAATTAAAGAACCAATCCGATTAATTGATAAGGATTTCCTTATGCCTGTAGAGGATGTTTTTTCTATCACCGGTCGTGGTACTGTTGCTACTGGTCGTATTGAGCGTGGTGTGATTAACACTGGAGATAAGGTGGAGATTGTTGGTATGATGAGAGATGATGAGAAGCCTTTAGAGTCTGTTGTTACTGGAGTTGAGATGTTCCGTAAGATATTGACCAGGGGAGAAGCAGGTGATAATGCAGGAATCTTACTCCGTGGTATTGATAAAGAAGCGATCAAAAGAGGAATGGTAATCTGCAAACCAAAATCAGTGAATCCGCACAAGCAGTTCAAATGTGAAGTATATGTTTTGAGTAAAGATGAGGGAGGACGACATACTCCTTTCTTTAATGGATACCGTCCTCAGTTTTACTTCCGTACTACAGATGTGACAGGTGATGTAACTTTACCGGAAGGAGTAGAAATGGTAATGCCGGGAGATAATGTTTCTCTTGAAGTGAAATTGCTTAGCACTATTGCAATGGAAAAAGGATTGCGTTTTGCAATTCGTGAAGGTGGAAGAACAGTTGGTGCTGGTCAGGTAACTGAAATACTTGATGTTTAATAAACTGATTTTTCAGTTTCGAAATATTTGATATTTTTTTGACCGTATTCAAGGAATTCCTATGCACATTTTTTGCACTAGGAATTCCTTGTTTACCTGTTTTAGTGTTATTATATCATATACGGGCATAGCTCAGCTGGTAGAGCGGCGGTCTCCAAAACCGTAGGTCGTGGGTTCGATCCCTACTGCCCGTGCAACTGAACTTAAAATAGAATGGATAAAATTAAACTGTATATCGTAGAAAGTTATAATGAGCTTGTTAATAAAGTTACCTGGCCATCTTGGGCTAGTTTACAGAGCAGTACTATTCTTGTATTGGTTGCTTCGTTAATTATAGCTATTGTAATCTTTTTTATGGATTTAATTTCAAAACAGGCTCTTGATCTGGTTTACTAGGCAAATGGCTTAGCTGAAATTAAATTAATGTTTCTAAACGACTCCCCTATGGACGAAGAGAAAAAATGGTTTTCATTAAGAGTGATCAGTGGTAAGGAAAAGAAGATTAAGGAAAGGATCGAACTTGAAGTTCAACGTTCGGGGTGGAAAGATTTTATAACTCAGGTATTAGTTCCTTCTGAAAAAGTATATAAAATCAGAAATGGCAAAAAAGTTATTCTGGAAAGAAATATTTTGCCAGGCTATATTCTTTTAGAAGCAGATCCTCATAAATTGAAAGGGGACATGGTGCAGGCCATTGCTAATATTCCTAATGTTATTCATTTTTTGGGTCGGGAGAATCCTATCCCGATGCAACAATCCGAAGCAAATAGAATGCTCGGAAAGGTAGATGAATCTCAGGATATTGGTGAAGCATTAATTGAGCCATTTATCATAGGAGAAACAGTAAAGATAGTTGATGGTCCTTTTAATGAGTTTGTAGGTGATATCCAGGAGGTCAACGAAGAAAAGAAAAAATTGAAAGTTATTGTGAAAATTTTTGGTAGAGGTACTGAAGTGGAACTTAACTTTATGCAAGTAGAAAAGCAATCATAGATAATTCATAATCAGACTTTAGTCTCAATAGAGAGCTTCCCTAGAGTCAACATTTAAATAAATTTAAATAATGGCAAAAGAAGTAAGTGTTTTTATAAAACTTCAGGTGAAAGGCGGTCAAGCTAATCCTGCTCCTCCGGTTGGCCCAGCGCTAGGTGCGAAAGGTGTCAACATTATGGAGTTTTGTAAGCGATTTAATGCGGAGACTCAGGATCAACCTGGTAAAATATTGCCAGTAGTAATTACCGTTTTCAAAGATAAGTCTTTCACCTTTATAGTCAAAACTCCTCCGGCTGCTGTTCAACTAATGGAAGCTGCTAAACTTAAAAAAGGGTCTCCAGAATCTAACCGTACTAAAGTTGGATCGGTAACTTGGGATCAGATAAAAGAAATAGCAGAAAGTAAAATGACTGATTTAAATGCTTTCACTGTTGAGTCCGGAATGAAAATGGTCGCTGGTACTGCAAGAAGTATGGGCGTCAATGTTAAAGGAACACCTCCCTGGAAGGCTTAAGGAAGCTGTATAAAAATGAAATAACTGCAAAGGCAGTTTTTTGAAGGGAGTCCCGGTATATATCGGGACGATAATTACCTCACTATAAATAATTTTAGAATGGCAAAAAAATCTAAAAAAAGAACCGTAGCAGAAGCTAAAGTTAATATAGAACAACTATATTCTTTAGACGAAGCAATGGCGCTTGTAAAAGAAGTAAACACGACTAAATTTGATGCATCTGTCGATGTTCACATCAGATTAGGCATTGATCCTCGAAAGGCCGATCAGGCACTCAGAGGTACTGTTTCCTTACCCCACGGTACCGGAAAAACAAAACGAGTTTTGGTTTTATGTACTCCTGAAAAGGAAGAAGAAGCAAAAGCTGCAGGTGCAGATTATGTCGGACTCGATGAGTACGTTAAAAAAATTCAGGGAGGATGGACTGATATTGATGTAGTGATCGCAGCTCCTAATGTAATGGCTCATGTAGGTAAAATAGGTAGAATCCTCGGACCTCGTGGATTAATGCCTAACCCTAAAACTGGTACCGTTACGCCAAATGTCGGATTGGCTGTATCGGAAGTCAAAAAAGGTAAAATTTCCTTTAGAGTAGATAAGTTTGGTATTATTCATTCGTCTATCGGACGAGTTTCTTTTTCTCCTGATAATTTAGTCGGGAATGCTAAAGAACTCTTAGATACAATTGTACGAATGAAACCTGCTTCTGCTAAAGGCATATACATGAAATCACTTACCGTGGCAAGCTCTATGAGCCCCGGAATTAAAGTGGATACTAAATCTATTAAGTAACAGAATAAACCTATCTAAAATGACAAAAGTAGAAAAATCTACTGCTATCGCGGAATTGAAGGAGAAGTTTAGTAATAGTGCATTCTTTTACTTAACTGATGCTTCTACCCTTACAGTCCAGCAGGTAAACAAGCTTCGACGGCTATGTTTCGAAAAAGGTGTTGAAATGAAAGTTGTTAAAAACACCTTGGCTGTTAAGGCGATGAAGGATTCTCCTGAAGAAAAGGGCTATGCTGAATTATATCAAGCTTTGAAAGGACCAACTGCTATTATGTTTACTGAAGTAGCTAATGTTCCCGCTAAGCTAATTGAAGAATTCAGGAAAGATTCTGAACGACCAATTTTAAAAGCTGCATACATTGATACAGCGGTATATATTGGTGACGATCAGCTCAAAGCCCTTACTCAGCTCAAATCTAAAGAAGACCTCATTGGGGAGATTATTGCTTTATTGCAGTCTCCGGCGAAAAACGTTATCAGCGCGCTTAAATCCGGTGGGTCTACAATCGCAGGTTTATTGAAAACCTTAGAAGAAAGAGCGGAGTAAAATATTGATTTGGCTTCCAAGTTATACGTCTTTATATAAGAAATAAATTAACTAAAATTTAAAAAAAAACTGTTCAAAATGGCAGACTTAAAAGCTTTCGCAGAGCAGCTTGTTAATCTTACTGTAAAAGAAGTAAGCGAGCTAGCAACTATACTAAAAGATGATTATGGTATCGAACCAGCAGCAGCAGCAGTAGTAGCAGCAGGACCTGCCGCAGGTGGTGAGGCAGCAGCAGCTGAACAAACGGAATTCGATGTAATCTTAAAATCAGCAGGTGCTGCTAAACTTCAGGTTGTAAAAGAAGTTAAAAACTTACTAGGGTTAGGACTTAAAGAAGCTAAAGAATTGGTTGATGGTGCCCCAGGGCCAGTCAAACAAGGTGTTTCTAAAGAAGAGGGAGAATCTATAAAAGCTGCTTTAGAAGGCGCTGGTGCTGAAGTTGAATTGAAGTAATTCGAGTTCATTCACCAAAACCTATCAATGACCAGACTTTTTAAGTTCATAGCAACTCAAATTTAACAAGAGGCTTAGCCAGTTTTTATATGCTGGCTAGGCCTATTGTCGTACTATTTAGTTATTGTTCTTTACATATATGTTTTAGTGTTTTGTTTTCCCTAAAGCATAAAATAACACTTTATAAATGGCATCTAAAGGTATTACTCAAGCACATGCAGAACGCGTTTCTTTCGGAAAAATTAAACTGGGCTCTGCGTACCCCGATTTGCTTGAAATCCAATTGAAATCCTTCAAAGAGTTTTTCCAACTTGAAACTACTCCTGAAAACAGGGGGAATGAAGGGCTTTATAGAGTTTTTCAAGAAAATTTCCCTATCACTGACGCTAGAAATATTTTTGTTCTCGAATTTCTCGATTACTTTGTTGACCCTCCAAGGTATAGTATCGAGGAATGTATGCAACGAGGGCTGACCTATAGTGTCCCGCTGAAAGCGAAACTTCGTCTTTCCTGTAATGACGAAGAGCATGTCGATTTTCAGACAATTGTTCAGGATGTATTCTTAGGAAACATTCCATATATGACTCCTAAAGGTACCTTTGTAATAAATGGAGCAGAGCGAGTGATTGTTTCCCAATTACACCGTTCTCCTGGTGTATTCTTTGGACAAAGTTTTCACCCTAACGGGACAAAAATATATTCTGCCAGAGTAATTCCTTTTAAAGGAGCCTGGATGGAATTTGCCACAGATATCAATACGGTCATGTATGCTTATATTGACCGTAAGAAAAAATTCCCGGTTACTACTCTTCTTAGAGCTATCGGATTTGACTCTGATAAAACAATCCTTGATCTTTTTGGCTTGGCAGAAGAAATTCCCGCTACCCAAAAAGAGCTTAAAAAAGCTATTGGAAGAAAGCTTGCTGCACGTGTCCTTAGAAAATGGACAGAGGATTTTGTTGATGAGGACACCGGTGAGGTAGTAACTATTGAAAGAAATGAAATTATTCTCGAACGGGATATCATTTTAGATGAAGTAAACATCGAACTCGTTGTTGATGCCGAAACGGAAACGATTATTCTTCAGAGAGAAGATATTGACGTCGATTATTCCATAA
Source organism: Saprospiraceae bacterium (assembly GCA_047619515.1). Lineage (GTDB taxonomy): Bacteria > Bacteroidota > Bacteroidia > Chitinophagales > Saprospiraceae > JAHDHW01. Next base: position 11,346 of record JBLHJZ010000004.1, read on the forward strand.
TCTATAATACTCTTCAGAAGGATCCTTCAAGTTCAGAAATGGAGGCTGTTCAATATATCTATCGTCAACTTCGAGGTACTGACCCTCCTGATGAAGAAACAGCTCGTGGTATTATTGATAAATTATTCTTTTCCGATAAGAGATATAATCTTGGAGAAGTAGGCCGGTATAAAATCAATCGTAAGCTTGATCTTGAAACGGATAAAGATGTACTTGTTTTAACAAAAGAAGACATCATCCTTATCGTCAAGTACCTGGTAAATTTGATGAACCAGAAAGCGGAAATTGATGATATTGACCACCTAAGTAATCGTAGAGTAAGGACAGTAGGGGAGCAACTTTACGCTCAGTTTGGTGTCGGCCTTGCCCGTATGGCAAGAACGATTCGGGAAAGAATGAATGTTCGGGATAATGAGGTCTTTACCCCAATTGATTTGATTAATGCAAGGACTCTTTCTTCCGTAATTAATTCATTTTTTGGAACAAGCCAACTTTCTCAGTTTTTGGATCAAACTAACCCTCTTTCTGAGATTACTCACAAACGACGTATCTCTGCATTGGGACCAGGAGGTTTGTCCAGAGAACGTGCAGGTTTTGAGGTGCGGGACGTTCACTATTCTCATTATGGCCGATTATGTACTATTGAAACGCCGGAGGGACCAAATATTGGGTTGATCTCTACCCTTTGTGTTCATGCTAAAGTGAACAAAATGGGATTCCTGGAAACGCCTTATCGACAAGTGAAAAAAGGGGTAGTAGATGTAAAATCAGAAGCAGAATACTTATCAGCTGAAGGGGAAGATTTTAAGAAGATTGCACAGGCCAATGCACCAATTGATACAAAAGGAGCCTTTCTTTTTGATAGGGTGAAATGTAGAGAACATGGTGATTTTCCGGTATTGACACCTGAAGAAGTGGAGTATATGGATGTAGCACCTAACCAGATTGTCGGTGTTTCTGCTTCCATGATTCCTTTCTTAGAAAATGATGATGCTAACCGGGCTTTGATGGGATCAAACATGCAACGTCAGGCAGTTCCTTTAATTAAACCAAGCTCACCAATCGTTGGTACCGGCTTGGAAGGGAAAGTAGCTATTGACTCTCGTATGTTGATCAATGCAGAAGGCGACGGTATCGTAGAATATGTAGATGCAAATGAAGTGGTTATCAGATATGACCGATCTGAGGAAGATCAATTGGTTTCTTTTGAAGATAATCGAAAAGCATATAAACTGATCAAGTTCAAAAGAACTAATCAAGGTACTTGTATCAATCTGAAGCCTATTGTACATAAAGGACTTAGAGTGAAGAAAGGTCAAATCCTTTGTGATGGTTATGCTACTGATCGTGGCGAATTAGCACTTGGACAAAACCTTAAAGTGGCATTCATGCCTTGGAAAGGGTACAATTTTGAAGATGCAATCGTACTTTCTGAAAGAGTTGTTCGGGAAGATATTTTTACCTCTCTTCATATTGAACACTTCGAACTCGATGTCCGGGATACAAAACTAGGGGAAGAAGAATTGACCAATGACATTCCGAACGTAAGTGAAGATGCAACAAAAGATCTAGACGAAAACGGAATTATCCGCGTTGGTGCCTGGATTAAAGAAGGAGATATACTGATTGGAAAAATTACGCCAAAAGGTGAATCTGACCCAACACCAGAAGAAAAATTACTACGGGCAATCTTTGGTGATAAAGCGGGTGATGTAAAAGATGCTTCATTAAAAGCACCTCCTTCTACAAAAGGTATCATTATCAACAAGCAATTGTTTGCTCGAGCCAAGAAAGATAAAGTTCAAAAAGCCCAGGAGAAGGAACTACTCTCAAAGTTGGATGACCAGCATGCCATTGCAATTAATGAGTTAAAAACAATACTCGTTGATAAACTGTTGATGCTGATTAAAGGTAAAGTTTCCCAGGGCGTGAAGAGTATTTATAATGAAGTGATGATCCAAATAGGAACTAAGTTTAACAGCGGAGTTCTTAAGAAGATTGATTACACCACCGTAGATTATTCCAACTGGACGGATGATGCTCATGTGAATGGTTTGATTGCTCGGTTGTTACACAATTACAGCATAAAAGTAAACGAAGAAGTAGGTAGATACAAGCGGGAAAAATTCAATATCAGTATTGGTGATGAGTTACCTGCTGGCGTACTCAAGCTTGCTAAAGTTTACCTGGCTAAAAAACGTAAACTGAAAGTAGGTGATAAACTTGCCGGACGTCATGGTAATAAAGGTATCGTTTCAAGAATCGTGCGGCACGAAGATATGCCTTTCCTTGAAGACGGAACTCCAGTAGATATTGTACTTAATCCATTAGGGGTACCTTCTCGTATGAATTTAGGACAGATTTTCGAAACTGTCCTTGGTTGGGCAGGCGAGAAACTGAATATGAAATTTGCTTCCCCAATATTTGATGGAGCGAAATCAGACGAAATAGAGGAATACATCAAGGAGGCTGGTCTTCCGGCATTTGGTCAGAGCTACTTAAGTGACGGAGAAACAGGTGACAGATTCCATCAGCAGGCAACTGTTGGTGTGATTTACATGCTGAAACTTTCACATATGGTAGATGATAAGATGCACGCGCGGTCTATCGGGCCATACTCTCTTATTACCCAGCAGCCACTTGGTGGTAAAGCACAGTTTGGAGGTCAGCGGTTTGGGGAGATGGAAGTTTGGGCACTTGAAGCTTTTGGAGCAGCTAGTATCTTACAGGAGTTATTGACCATTAAGTCGGATGACATCGTCGGTAGAGCTAAAGCTTACGAGGCAATTGTAAAAGGGGATAACCTACCTGAACCTAATATTCCTGAGTCTTTCAATGTTTTGATTCACGAACTACGTGGATTAGCATTGGATGTGAAATTTGATTAAAGAATCACCATTGTCAAAAGACTTGCACTTCGCAGTCTTTTGACAAATCAAATATTTTGATATGCCTTTTAATAAGAATAATCAAAAACAAAAGAAAGAATTCGATAGAATTACCATTAGTCTGTCCTCCCCGGATGATATCCTGGAGCGTTCATACGGTGAAGTTCTAAAACCAGAAACCATCAACTATCGTTCGTATAAACCCGAACGTGACGGTCTATTCTGTGAACGAATTTTCGGACCTGTTAAGGACTACGAATGTTACTGTGGAAAATACAAACGTATTCGGTATAAAGGCATCGTATGTGACCGTTGTGGTGTAGAGGTAACCGAAAAGAAAGTTCGCCGGGAGCGAATGGGGCATATCAAACTGGTAGTGCCTGTCGTTCACATTTGGTTCTTCAAATCTTTGCCAAATAAGATCGGATATCTCTTAGGATTGTCTTCAAAGAAATTAGAAACAATCGTTTATTATGAAAGATATGTAGTCATTCAAACCGGAATTAAAGAGGCTGAAGGTATCAGTAAGATGGATTTGATTACCGAGGAAGAGTATTTGGAAATCCTGGAGGCTTTGCCAAAGGACAACCAATTATTGGAAGATGACGATCCTAATAAGTTCATCGCCAAAATGGGCGCAGAGGCTGTCCGTGATTTGTTGATGAGGCTGGAACTAGATCAACTGTCTTATGATTTGCGTCATCAGGCTGCTAATGAGACTTCTCAGCAACGTAAATCAGAAGCGCTTAAGCGTTTGAGAGTTGTGGAAGCTTTCCGGGAAGGTCAAACAAGAATTGAGAACAAACCTGAATGGGCAGTTATTCAATACCTTCCGGTTGTCCCACCTGAGCTAAGACCTTTGGTTCCTCTTGATGGTGGTCGATTTGCAAGCTCAGATTTGAATGACTTGTATAGGAGAGTTATTATCCGTAACAACCGTTTGAAAAGATTATTAGAGATCAAAGCGCCGGAGGTAATTCTCCGAAATGAGAAGAGAATGCTACAGGAAGCGGTCGATTCTTTGTTTGACAACTCTCGTAAATCCAATGCAGTTAAAGCCGAAGGTGGTCGTGCACTTAAATCTTTGAGTGACATTCTTAAAGGTAAGCAAGGACGTTTCCGTCAAAACCTTCTGGGAAAGCGTGTTGATTATTCAGGTCGATCTGTAATCGTAGTAGGACCGACTCTTAAGCTTCACGAATGTGGTATTCCAAAAGGAATGGCTGCTGAGTTATTCAAACCTTTTATCATCAGAAAACTGATTGAAAGAGGGATCGTAAAAACAGTGAAATCTGCCAAAAAATTAGTTGATCGTAAAGATTCTGTGATTTGGGAGATTCTTGAAAATATATTGAAAGGACATCCGGTTATGCTTAACCGTGCTCCAACACTTCACCGGTTATCAATCCAGGCCTTCCAGCCTACCCTGATAGAAGGAAAAGCAATTCAGTTGCACCCGCTTGTATGTGGTGCCTTTAATGCGGATTTTGATGGTGACCAGATGGCCGTTCACGTTCCTTTAAGTCACGCAGCTATTTTGGAAGCCCAGGTATTGATGCTTGCTTCTCACAATATGCTGAATCCGCAAGATGGTTCTCCGATTACCCTTCCTTCACAGGACATGGTACTTGGATTATACTATCTGACCAAAGAGCGGAAAGCTGCTCCTGATAATGACATCAAAGGAGAAGGCATGACTTTCTATTCACCAGAGGAGGCAATCATAGCTCATAACGAAGGAAAAGTTAGTCTTCACGCTGCTGTCAAAGTGAGAATTGAAAAAAAGGATGAAGAAGGAACTCTTGTAAAATCAAGAGTTGATACTACTGTGGGGCGGGTTATTTTCAACCAGGCAGTGCCTGAAGACGTACCTTATGTAAATCAGGTAATGACCAAGAAGAATCTGAAAAAGGTAATCAGCGGGTCTATTGAACGAACCAATTTTGCGGTTACGGCAACTTTTTTGGATAGTATCAAAGAACTTGGATTCCTTTGGTCTTATAAAGGTGGACTATCTTTCAACCTTGGTGATTTGATTACCCCTACCGTAAAAGTAAGTACGCTTGAGCAGGCTCAGGTAGAAGTTGACGAGGTTTGGGAGAACTACAACCTTGGTCTAATTACCAATAACGAGCGGTACAACCAGATCATAGATAAATGGACTTTTGCCGATAACCGAATTACGGATAACTTAATGAAAGAGCTGGCAGAGCATAAGCAAGGTTTCAACTCTGTATATATGATGCTTGATAGTGGAGCGCGTGGTTCTAAACAGCAGATTAAACAGCTTTGTGGACTTCGTGGATTGATGGCAAAACCAAGAAAATCAGGAGATACAGGTGGAGCGATTATTGAAAACCCGATTCTTTCGAATTTTGTAGATGGTTTATCCGTACTCGAGTACTTTATCTCTACTCACGGTGCACGTAAAGGTTTGGCGGATACAGCCTTGAAAACAGCGGATGCGGGTTACCTTACTCGTCGTTTGGTGGATGTATCTCAGGATGTAGTAATCAGAGAAGTAGATTGTGATACACTAAGAGGTATTGATACATTTGCTTTGAAAGATAATGAAAAGATTATTCAAAACCTTGCCGATAGAATTGAAGGCCGTTTTGGTCTGCATGATATCATTCATCCTGTAACGGATGACTTGATTCTCGCAGCAGGAGAATATATTACCCGGACTACTGCCGCTTATATTGAAGAGGAAGGGGTAGAGATGGTTACTATCCGTTCTGTACTCACCTGTGAGACTAAGCGAGGGGTATGTAATAAGTGTTATGGTAAAAACCTTGCTACCGGACGAAATGCTGAAATGGGAGATGCTGTAGGAATTATCGCAGCTCAATCTATCGGTGAACCAGGTACACAGTTGACACTTCGTACCTTCCACGTTGGGGGTATCGCTTCTGTAACAAAAACAGAATCAGAATTAAGCTCTAAATTTACCGGTAAAGCAGAATTTGACGGAGTACGTTCAACAGCTTCTACAGATGATGCAGGGAAACCAATAAACATTGTTCTTTCCCGGGCAGGTGAAATTAGGATTGTTGATGAAATTACTGGAAAAGTATTTGGTTCAAATCACATTCCTTACGGAGCTATTCTGTACGTAAAGGAAGGTGCGAAAATAACAAAAGGTGATGCCATCTGTGAGTGGGATCCATTTAACGCTGTTATTGTTTCTGAATTCGAGGGTATTACCAAATTTGAAGATATTCAGGAAGGTACTACCTTTAGGATTGAAAGAGATGATCAAACAGGATTCGCAGAAAAAGTAATTACAGAAAGTAAGACCAGAAGAATGATCCCGACTATCCACATTGTGAATAAGAAAGGAGAAAATCTTAAGAGTTATAACCTTCCGGTGGGCGCTTATATCTCTATCGAAGAAGGTGTTGCTGTAAAAGCTGGTCAAAAAATCGTTAAAATTCCGCGAAAGCTTGGTAAAATTCAGGATATCACCGGTGGTCTTCCACGGGTAACGGAATTATTCGAGGCACGTAATCCTTCAAATCCTGCAACTACCGCAGAAATTGACGGCGTTATTTCTTTCGGAAAAATCAAACGTGGTAATCGGGAAGTTTTCGTAGAAGATGAAAAGAGTGGACAAAAACGTAAATACCTGGTTGGTCTTTCCAAGCACGTTTTGGTACAAGAAGGTGACTTCGTAAGAGCTGGTATGGCTCTTTCTGATGGGTCAATAGCTCCAAGAGATATCTTAAACATCAAAGGCCCTGGTGCGGTACAGTACTACCTGGTAAACGGTGTTCAGGAAGTTTATCGATCTCAGGGTATCACGATTAATGACAAACACATCGAGGTGATTGTTCGCCAGATGATGCGAAGAGTACAGATAGAAGATCCGGGGGATACACACTTCCTGGAAGGTGAAGCAGCGGAGAAATACGAATTCTTAGATCAGAATGATTGGATTTATGATAAAAAATTCGTAGAAGATGCTGGGGAATCAACGAAGTTGAAACCGGGACAGTTAGTGACTTTACGACAGTTAAGAGAAGAAAATTCTTACCTTAAACGTAATGATAAAGGTATAGTGAAATACCGTGATGCGGTTCCTGCAACTTCATTTCCATTACTACAGGGTATTACTAAGTCTTCTCTTGGTGTGTATAGCTGGATTTCTGCGGCTTCATTCCAGGAAACAACTAAGGTGTTAAGTCAGGCAGCGATTTCTGCCAAGCGTGATTATCTTGAAGGTCTGAAAGAGAATGTAATTGTAGGTAAGAAGATTCCTGCCGGAACCGGATTACGGAAGTACGATAATATTCGCGTAACCAGCCAGGAAGCTTATGAAGCCATTCAGGCGCGTAAGTCTCATTTCGAAGAAGTTGAAGAAATGGATTAATGATTTAAATTCATTTTTAAAAAATAATAAAAGGGGAACTCGCTTGAGTATCCCCTTTTTTATTGTGCGGCAGGCATGGTACACGTCTAGCGGGTACGAGTCCCGACTTCGTTTGGTAAGTGGTAGAACTATACTTCTCTCAATACGTCTCATTCATCACCATAGAAAATACAAGGGAATTACTCTTTTTTAAATATTTCTCCTTATAATGAGTTCTGATTGATTAACCAATTAGAACTTATTATTTTTTATGCCAGATCATCCATATTACAGGCTTTCCGAACCACTTGATTTAGGGTTTACCACTTTGAAGAATCGAGTGCTCATGGGCTCCATGCATACCGGATTAGAAGAAACTAAAAATGGCTTCCATAGAATGGCAGCCTATTATGGAGAACGGGCAAGAGGTGGTGTAGGTCTGATCGTTACCGGTGGAATTTCTCCCAATCGTGCAGGATGGGTAAGCCCATTTGCTGCGAAAATGTCCACCAAGAAAGAAGCGAAAAAGCATAAAGTCATCACCAGGAAAGTTCACGAAGAAGGTGGAAAAATATGCATGCAGATTTTACATACTGGCCGCTATGCTTATCATCCTTTTGGGGTAGCGCCAACCGCTCTCAAGGCGCCTATTACCCCTTTTAAGCCTTGGGAACTAAGCAGCAGAGGTGTCCGGAATACCATCAAAGATTTTGTGAAATGTGCAGCGCTTGCCCAGTTTGCAGGCTATGACGGAGTGGAAATCATGGGCTCCGAAGGGTATCTTATCAATCAGTTTATTGTTTCAAAAACCAATAAAAGGAAAGACGAATGGGGCGGTTCTTATGAAAATAGAATCCGATTTCCTATCGAGATTGTAAAACAAGTTAGAGAAGCAGTGGGGACAGATTTTATTATCATTTATAGACTCTCTATGCTTGATCTGGTGCATGATGGTAGCACTTGGGAAGAGGTTGAAATCTTAGCCAAAAAAATTGAGGAAGCAGGAGCGACCATCATTAACACCGGAATCGGCTGGCATGAAGCACGGGTACCAACGATTGCGACGATGGTACCGAGAGGCGGTTTTAGCTGGGTGACTAAACGATTGATGGGCAAGGTAAATATTCCGCTAATTACTACGAATAGAATTAATACGCCAGAAATCGCCGAAAAAATTCTTGCTGATGGCGATGCTGATATGGTTTCTATGGCGCGACCACTCCTGGCTGATCCGGATTTTGCAAATAAAGCTTTTGAAAATAGAAGCGACGAAATTAATACTTGCATAGGATGCAATCAGGCTTGTCTGGATCATGTTTTTAAAAGAAAAACTGCTTCCTGTCTTGTTAATCCAAGAGCCTGTTTTGAGACTGAAATTATTCTTAAACCAACTAAAGCACCTAAGAAAATTGCAGTAGTTGGAGCGGGACCGGCAGGGCTTTCTTTTGCGACTACTGCTGCTCAAAATGGTCATGAAGTTTATCTTTACGACGCCGCATCAGAAATTGGTGGGCAGTTTAATATGGCAAAGCGAATTCCAGGTAAAGAAGAGTTTTATGAAACACTAAGGTATTATGCCAGGCTCATTGAAGTTACGGGCGTTCATTTACATCTTAATCAAAAGGTGGACGCTGATTTTTTAATTGCCCAGGGATTTGAGGAGGTGATCTTATCAACTGGCGTAATGCCACGAAAAATAAATATTCAGGGGATTGACCACCCTAAGGTATTGTATTATACAGATGTTTTAAGACACCAAAAAGAAGTCGGTGCCAGTGTTGCCATTATTGGAGCAGGTGGAATTGGGTTTGATGTGGCAGAGTATCTTTCTCATGAGGGCGTGCCAACCAGCCAAAACATACCAGCTTTTATGAAAGAGTGGGGTGTTGATATGGCTTACGGGAATAGGGGAGCCTTGACAGAATCTTCCCCCGAACCATCAGGCCGGGAAATATTTTTATTACAAAGATCTAAAGGTAAGTTAGGGGCTGGGTTAGGTAAAACAACCGGATGGATACACCGATCAAGTCTTAAAATGAAAAAAGTAAATATGATCGCAATGGTGGACTATCAAAAAATCGACGATGAAGGTTTACATATTTTGATGGCAGGCAAACCGATGACACTGGCAGTGGATCATGTGATCATTTGTGCTGGCCAGGAACCTATGAGAGATCTGCTGGAGCCTTTGCAACGTGTAGGAATAAATACTCATTTGATCGGAGGAGCTGATGAAGCAAAAGAACTGGATGCCAAAAGAGCAATTGATCAGGGGTTGCGATTAGCGGTAGGCATGTAATAGAAATGAAATAAAGGAAAGCCTAGCATTGCAAACACCGAAAACCGAATATTCGAATACTGAAAGAATCCCTGATAAAATTTAGTATAATTAAATTCTAAAAAAAGCAAGCATCATGTTTTCAAGAAGAAAGTTTTTAAAAAGATCATCTCTGAGTTCTTTGGGGGTAATATCCACAGGTCTGTTTTTGCCTGCCTGTGCAATAAATGAAGAGGAAACGAAGGAAAAAGAACCAACGAAGCTTGTTAAGAGACCTTTTGTGATTTCCACCTGGGGAAATGAAAAAGCCAACATGGCGGCAATGGAAGTACTCTCAAAAGGAGGAAATGCCCTGGATGCGGTAGAAGCTGGCGTAAAAATTCCGGAAGGAGATGCTGAAAACCAATCTGTTGGTTATGGTGGCCGGCCAGACCGGGATGGTGATGTTACATTGGACTCCTGTATCATGGATTCAAAAGGAAATGCTGGCTCGGTCTGTTTTCTTCAAGGGATCAAACACCCGGTTTCTGTAGCCCGTATGGTGATGGAAAAAACACCACATGTCATCTTAGCTGGTGAAGGCGCACAGCAATTTGCTTTGGAGAATGGTTTTAAAAAGGAAAATTTATTGACAGAGCAATCCAGACAGGATTGGGAAGAGTGGAAAAAAGAAGCTAAATATGAACCCATAATAAACATAGAAAATCACGATACGATAGGCATGTTGGCCATAGATGCCAACGGGGATATTTCAGGGGCTTGCACGACGAGCGGCCTGGCTTATAAAATGAAAGGCAGGGTAGGAGATTCCCCGATTATTGGCGCTGGCTTGTTTGTCGACAACGAAATAGGTGGTGCCACAGCTACAGGAATGGGAGAGGCAGTACTTAAGTCACTCGGATCTTTTTTAGTAGTAGAATTGATGCGACAAGGGATGAACCCCGCAGAAGCTTGTAAAGAAGCGGTCATGCGGATTGTTCGCAAACAAAGATTTGATAATATTCAGGTGGGGTACCTGGCGATCAATAAAAAAGGGGAGTACGGCGCTTTTTGTATCCGGGAAGGATTTGTATATACGCTTTCTACAGCCGGTGATATGGAGGTGATTCCTTCAGGGTTTCATTTAGAAGCGGAAGAGGGAAAAGAATAGGTATTGATAATTAACAGTATTTTATTTTTTATCAAGTGCCCCACCCACACCGCTAGACATTTGTGGGTAAGCAGCTCCTCCTTTAGGAGGCTGGGAGGTGAGCTTAGGAAAAATGTCTAGCTGTGCGTGCCCCATCTATAGATTCGAGATACCCTCCTATGGATTAATTGCTGCATTTTATGCTTGTCCTATAGCAATTTCACGGAGTTTACTGCGATTTACTTGTACAGGTAAATACTCTTTCCTATCTTTGCATTTCCTAAGGGTGGATACACACACTAATTTATACTCCACAGTTATTTTCTAACACCCTTTGTAGACAAGGAAAGTAGGTTTAGCAATCTATTTGACTTGGTTTTCCTGATAATCTAAACTTATGGTTCTGAGCAAAATACGCTTCCGTTCAGGTTTCGTATTGTCTTAAAAGTAGTATATTTTTAAGACGTATTATTATTGTTTTTCAACCAGAGTAATCTCTTTTTACAGCAAATTCAAAAAAAGATAGTGGCATCGGTTTTGCAGTATGGATGTGTACATTCTTTCGAAAATTAGAAGGATTAACATATCCTCCTTTATTAGAATCAGCTTTTAGAGTCTAACTCTAGCGCCTGATTCGATCCCATGTTTAAAACATTGATTACAGTATGGAGCAAGTTAACGTAGTAATTGCAGATGATCATCAACTATTCATTGCAGGCCTGAAAACCATCCTCCAGGATGTTGCTGGCTATAATATCAACCTTATAGATATTGCCAATAATGGGGATGAATTAATGAATATTCTAAAAAGGCATATTCCTGATTTACTGATTCTCGACTTAAACATGCCTGAAAGAGACGGGCTGGATGTGCTTTCTGTCATTGGTCATAAATACGATGATTTGAAAATCCTTGCGCTGACCATGTATGATGAGGCTAAAATTGTCAAGTCGGCTTTCAAATCCGGCGTTGATGGCTATGTCCTGAAAAGTTCTGGGAAAGAGGAGTTGGTAAGAGCAATTAGTGAAGTCCTGGAGGGACATACATTTATGGGCGAAGGAGTAAGTTTAAATTCATTTGCGAACGGTGGTCGGAAAAGTGATAATCATGTTCAGTTTGAAGATAGGTTTATCAAAAAATATAATCTTACCAAAAGAGAGATTGAAATTCTTAGGCTGATTTCTCATGCCCTCAGCAATAAAGAGATTGCCAAAGAGCTTTATATCAGTGATCAAACGGTGAGTGTACACCGCAAAAATATTATGCGCAAACTTGGCGTCAGTAATACTGCTGGTCTTATCAAACTTGCCTATGATCACAGTTTGATTTAATGTATTTTAGCTTAAATAACTGATTATCAGGTGATTAAAATAAAAATTTCTTGAAATGTTTAAATAATATTAAATTATATTCAATGTGAAAAATACCAGTTTTTGGGTACATTCTGCAATTCATTATCTTATATCTTTGTACTGTCAAAACTTGATTATTGCGATTTCCAAAACCAACATTCTTAGCATTTAATACAAAGTAAATCCCTTGAACTGAAATACTTATCCTTCAAAAGCTTTTGCCAGGCACTTATCCGATAGCCTATTTCCTTAAAAAGCTTTTCCTCCTGATTGTTTTATAGGTGGATAAATTTCAGAACAACTAAAATTAATTACCTTTTGTCAATAGGTGTATCTATTTGCATGATACTACTTTATTGATAAATTCGTGATGGCCATTAGGCAAAGATTAGGTGGACTGGAAACCAGCATTTATAATTCTTATTATAATCTCATGAAAAAAACGAACATCATTTCATTGCTATGGAAGTGGGCTTGCGATTTGTTTATGGATAGCAATATCCTTGATTTTTTCAAAAAAGTAGGCCTGGTTTTTACAATTCCTCAACCCCGTACCGTGTACGTTAAGGTGCTGAAAAAAGATTCATTTTTTTAGTGAGTAACGCTATGTCTTGAATTGAAATCGAAGCCGATTTTATTATAAGCTTAACCAATTGATAAAAATGATAAAACGAGTACTGTTATATTTTGCTTTGCTTTTGTGGTTCGTTGTGCCGGTAATGGCACAACCTACCATTTTTATTGAAGATCAATCCGTAGATCCTAATTCCAGTATTTCACTTGATGTGAAGGTGTCTGGTTTTACGGATATTGTCAGTATTCAGTTTACTGTAAATTGGGATCCCGCATTTTTGAACTATGATAGTGTTAGTATTAGCGATCCCAGCGTCTTGCCAGAATATAATGCTTCTAATTTTGGCACTACTAATTCACATCTCGGCAAATTAATCACGTCATGGATTAGTTCGGATCTTAGTGGAGTGACCTTAGAAGATAGCGCCACTATATTCACACTTCACTATACTGTTTTAGGCGCGGCAGACAGCTCTTCGGTAATAGATATCACCAACACAGAATTTTCTAATGAAGCTGGTGATATTCTTGATGTAACCGTAGAAACTGGTACGGTAACTGTATTACAGTCTAATGGCATTGAAAATTCAATTATTCAATCCAATCAGACATTCACTTTGTATCAGAACGAACCTAACCCTTTTGATAATCAGACAGTTATAAGATTTGATGTAAATGAGCCATCAGATTTTATACTGGAGGTCTATGATTCAAAAGGATCGTTGGTACATGCTCATAAAGCTTATTATTTAGCAGGGAACCAGGCAATTACATTGAACGAAAAAATGCTAAAGGGTAAGGGTACTTATTTTTATAAATTGAAAACCAAAGATTATTTTATAACTAACAGGATGATTTTAGTTAGATAGTAGCAATACTTTATCTAGCATCCCAAATTCCAAGGACAGATGAGTAAATTCAACACTTTTCTGGTAGCGATAGGCATGGTCTTCTTAGCCTTTTCTACCAATGCACAACTTACGTTCACGTTTGTGCCTTCTAATTCAACTCCAGCATTAGGTGAAACTATTACTGTCGATGTTGTGGTAACGGGCTTTACTGATATTGCTCTTTATCAGTATTCCATTAACTGGAATCAAAGTCATCTGTCTTATCAGGGACTTTCCAATCTAAATTTACCCGGACTTTCTGAAGGAGGTAGCTTTGGAACCACTCAAACCAGTAGTGGTATTTTGACTACTTCCTGGTCTGACCCCGGCGGTGGTGTTACTTCGGTACCTGATGGCACCGTAATATATACCATTACCTATGATGTCGTAGCCACAAGTGGCGTTACTACCGACATTATATTCTCAGGTACGCCTGTATTAATTGAGGTTTATGAAGGATTGGGATTAAATGACATTACCAACTCTGTAGTCTTCAATGATGCTACTATCGTTATTGACGGCGGTGGCGGTGGCGGCGGTGGGATACCATGTAGCTTCATAGGTTTTGGAGTGACCGTGACTAGCGATTCTGCTGCAACAGGTGATCCGGTATGCCTGGATATTGCTGTTTGTAACTTTGTGGATATTGTGGGTATGTCATACACCATGCAATTTGACCCAGCTATATTACAATTTGACAATGTCAATAATTTTAATCTTGCTGATCTCGACGCTGGAAGTTTTGGGACCAATAATGCTGGTGCCGGTTTGATTACACTGGCTTGGTTTGATCCTATGGGAGCAGGGGTCACCGTTCCCGATGAAACAGTTATTTATTCTGTTTGCTTCACTGCAATCGGGGCTGGAGGGGAAACAGATTCCTTATTGATCAATAGCGCTCTTGCTCAAATCGATGTAACAGATATCAGCTCTGGCGGAGCTAATATCGGACTGGAAAGTATTGGCGGAGAAGTGACGATAACAGGTACTTCATCTAGCGCAATTACTATAATTGCAAGCCAGGAGGTAGGTAATCCAGGAGACACAGTGACCGTTGATATCAGCGTTCGGAATTTTGATTCTATAGCAAGTATACAGGCGAGTATGCTCTGGGATCCGGCTATAATCAGTTTCTTTGAAACACTAAATCCAGGCACTTTGCCAGGGCCGATTTCTTTTAATACAAGTCCTGGACTGACAAATGCGGGAAAACTTACTTTTACCTGGAATGATCCGGGGGCAACAGGGATAAACTTGCCTGATGATGAGATTATTTTTAGTATCAAATATATTATTACAGGGAATGTTACGGATGTCAGCGTAGTAGATTTTACAAATGATCCTACGGCGATTGAAGTTACACAAACTGTCAATGGCGCTCTCGAAACAGCGACACTGGCCAAGATTCCCGGTCTGGTGGAAGTGATAGGAGCAGGAGTACTTACTGTCAATATCGGAACGCTTACTGGTTGTACCGGTGATACGGTTTGTATACCTATGACCGTTCAAAATTATAATGAAATATTAAGCATGCAATATGATGTATCCTGGAATGATACAGAATTGGATTATATCAATGTTCAGGGTTTTGGTCTAGGTGGTCTTACCCCGAGTAATTTTAATCCGATTGGCACAAGTAGATTAAGAATGTCTTGGTTAGACCCTCTACTTTCGCCTCAAACATTGGCTGATAATGATACCTTATATTCAATGTGTTTCGAAATATTATCAGCTAATGGTACTGATCCGATAGTCTATTTTGATCCTGGATTCACTATTGAGTTTACAGAAGGAGCTGGAGCTTCTTTGGTGAATCCCTATAGCGTAAACGATGGAGGGGTCAATGTTATTAGTTGCGGTCCTCCAATGGAAGTATCCGATACCCTGATCACCAATGTACTTTGTAAAGGAGAAGCCACAGGCGCAATTGATATTACTATTATGAATAGTGTAGGAACAGTTGATTATGTGTGGAGTAACGGTGGTGCAACCACGCAGGATATTAGTGGCCGGTTTGCCAATAGCTATACGGTAACTATTACAGATGATATTACTACATTGATAGAAACGTATGTAATTACTGAACCAACCACTTCATTGGGTGTGGTGATGTCTGCTACAGATGCTACCATTAATGGCGTAAGTGATGGAACGGCTACGGCCACACCTTCCGGTGGGACTACTGCCTATTCTTACGCATGGAGTGCTCCGGGAGGGAGTACCCCAACCATTACAGGTTTGGCTGCCGGTACCTATACCGTGACGGTGACAGATGCCAATGGTTGTACCATTACCGACATAGTGACAGTAGATGAACCGACACCAGTAACTGCAAGTATTACTGCTTCAACGAATGTAAGTTGCTTTGGAGGAAGTGATGGGGCAGCGACGGTTACACCCGGTGGTGGTGTTTCACCTTATACTACTTATACCTGGAGTCCTAGCGTAGGAACTACGGCAACGGTAACTGGTTTATCTGAAGGAACTTATAATGTAACCGTAACAGATACTAATGGCGGTACCGCAACGACTTCGGTGATGATCACGGAGCCAACTGTACTGACCCTGACCGTTGAGGATGATAACGTGAGCTGTAATGGCGCAGATGATGGTACAGCAACGGCAATACCCGGCGGAGGAACTGCTCCTTATACTTATCTATGGGATAATTTAGACACTACTGTCACCATAATCAATCTGACTCCGATAGCGTATACCGTGACCGTAACAGATGATAAAGGTTGTACACAGGAAGGAACAACTTTCGTAAGTGAACCAACTATACTTACCGTAACAGGTGTTGTATCTCATGAAACTGCTGATAATGCGGATGACGGTGCTATTACTGTTACTCCATCAGGTGGAACTCCTGGTTATTTTTATGCATGGAGTCCAAATATTGGAGATACTACGCCGACAGTTAGCGGTCTTGCGCCTGGCGATTATACCGTTACGGTAACGGACGGAAATGGTTGTACAGTCTCCCAAATTTTTACTGTAATTGAGTTTGATGCTCCGGTAATAACGGTTGTCAATGTGGTTGATATTGATTGTAACGGAGATAGCACCGGATCGATTGATATTTCTGTTACTGGTGGATTTACGCCATATGATTATACCTGGAGTGATGGTGAAACTACGCAGGATATTTTCGGAAAATCTGCCGGAAATTATACTGTTACCGTGACAGATGGTATTGGAACCACAGCGGTTGAAACGATTACAATTGATCAAGAAAGTCCGATTGTTATTATTATAGATGGACATAATGATCTCCTATGTAATGGTGATAATACAGGATCAATAAATGTTACTGTTTCTGGAGGGGCAGGTGGATATACCTATGACTGGGGAAGTGGAGGTACCGATGAGGATCCAACAGGTTTAGCTGCTGGCGTATATTTTCCGGAGGTTACCGATGCAAATGGATGTATCCAAATAGGTGATAATGTATTGATTACACAACCTGCAGCACCGCTTTCCATCTCTGTTGTTTCTACTACGAATATAAATTGTAATGGTGATGCGACTGGAGCGATTGATATTACAGTTGCTGGAGGGACGACTCCTTATGTGTATGATTGGGGCCCTGGTATTACAGAGGATCTAACTGGTCTTGTTGCAGGAACTTATACCATAACGGTTACTGATGATAATGGATGCGTGCTGGTAGGTGCGCCGATAATGATTACCGAACCAGCGGCCTTGACTGCTTCAAGTTCTGCCACTTCGGTTTTCTGTAACGGTGGCGCTGATGGTACAATTACATTGAATGTAACAGGCGGAGTAGGGGCACCTAATTACACTTACAACTGGAATCAGACAGTACCCTTTCCTAACCAGGGAAATCAAACGGGTGTAGTTGCCGGAACCTATTTTGTAACGGTTACAGATGGGGTGGGTTGTACAGTGGTAAGAGGACCGATCGCAGTGACGCAGCCGGCGGTTTTGGCGGTTTCAAGTGCTGTGACCAATGCTTCTGCATCGAATGACGATGGAATGATTGATCTTACAACCACTGGTGGCACAACACCTTATACCTGGGCATGGAGTAACGGAGCGACTACAGAAGATATCAATAGTTTACCATCTGGTTGCTATGGAGTAACTGTTGTAGATACAAGAGGCTGTACCGTAATTGATTCTATAAAAGTGGGCGGTATCGTAGTTGTTTCAGCGATAGAAACAAGCGTGTCTTGTGCGGGTAGCTGTGATGGTGGAATTGATATTACCGCTCTTGGAGGAATAG
>JBLHJZ010000005.1:0-24975 GCA_047619515.1 Saprospiraceae bacterium
GGAATTGTGTAACTGTTAAGTGGAATTGTGTAAGGTGTTTGGTCACTAATCACAGTACTTTTGTACTATGGCAATGATGCCACAGTTCAATAATACAATATTATGAAAAACATCAATGTATTTTTATTCTCAGCAGTATTGTTGGTAGGATTAATGTCTGCCTGCCAAAAAGATACGGAGCTTTATCCATCTTCCGATACAGCTAACATGATTACCAACGAAAATTCGGAAATAACCCAACGTGAATCACACGTAAATCTTGGCAATGCCGGTGATTTTGCAATCCTCTCAAAAACAGGAATTACAAATGTTCCGGCATCCGTCATTATTGGCGATGTTGGTTCAAGCCCAATCACGGGAGCTGCCATTCTCGTTACTTGCGATGAAGTGCCGTCAGGGACAGGGACAATCTATTCGGTAGATGCAGCCGGACCTGCATGTAAGGAGATCAATCCTACGAAGTTGGGACTTGCCGTACTCGACATGCAAGCTGCTTATACAGATTTAGCTGGGCGCTCCAATCAGGGCGGCGAGTACTTGAACCGGGGTGCCGGAAATATTGGGGGTGAAACGTTTACGCCGGGCGTGCATAACTGGGGGAGCAATGTCATCATCCCTGCCGACATTACCATTTCAGGTAATGAAAATGATATTTGGATTTTTCAAGTCACAGGGACGCTTGACGTGAGCGCTGGTAAGAAGGTCATCTTGCTAAGTGGTGCAAAGGCAGAAAATATTTTCTGGCAGGTTGCTGGCGCAGTAACCTGCGGAACTTCGAGCCATTTTGAAGGAAACATCCTTGGCAAGACTGGCATCAACTTGCAGACTGACGCTTCAATCAATGGAAGGTTGTTGGCCCAAACAGCGGTAACGCTTCAAATGAATGCGGTTACAAAACCGTAATAGTAGAATAGCAAGAATAATCCTAAAGAGGCTGGCCGCAAGGTCAGTCTTTTTTTTTGGAGCATGCTATAACAATTGATTAAGCAGATTTCCCTATCAATTCGACTTCCAAAAATAAGGCGTCATCAGCACTAGAAAGAATGGTGAACAAACCCATCCGCTGACTCAATTTCTTGAACACTCTCGCCTGACCGCTGGGGTAGAAGAAGCTCATGCCCTCTGCCTACAGCCAGATATATCCGGAGTTGAGTTTGATGGCAAAAAGTATTTTAGCAGAAAGGGAGCCGTTGCGGATGTTGGCATAAAAAGAGTCTAATCCGTTGAACATTCAAAAGATAAAAGCTTTATAGAATAGGGCAAGCTACTGGTTCTACTATTCAAAAGAAAACAGCATGGCCATAGCCAATCACAACCATTAAAGTCATATAAAGAATGAAAATTCGCTGTCTTTTGGAGCAGTGTCTTTAGAGCATGTTGGGGATTTATCCTTCGGGCTGCAAAAGTCCATTTCCGGAACCTCGCTTCACTATTTTTGAGCCCCGTAGCCGGGCTATGCGGCTCAAAAATAGCTTCCCGAGAACCAAAAACTGAACTTTTTCGCTTCCAAAAACAAATCCCCAACATGCTCTTATTTAGGGAAGCGGTGCGTGGAGGAAACAAAAACAAGAGGTGTTTTTCGTTCCGTTTGAGAAAATTACTAATAAAAAAGTGGTTACCCAGGCTTTGAAGTAGGTTCCTTCCTTAAATCGGTCTCTTTTATCGTAACTACGCATCAATGTTTCCGGTATCAGGTCTTTTGCATTTTCTTTTTCACTGGTAAGTTTCATCGCAAAACCAAATAATAATTATTCAATTTTCTTGGTTTCCAAATTAAAGGTGGAGGTTGTCATGTTTGTTATTTGTAAGTTCACGTGTAGTTAATAATTTCAGTGAAAAATTCACCTTATTTAAACAAATATGTATTACATAACTTGGGATAAGAGTTACCACATTCACACATTACGACCAAGTGATAAATTATGATATGAAATTGTTTATGGTTATATATTTATATAATTAAGGCGATCATGAGTAGTAACTAAATAACGCTCTTCAAAAATGCAATTTAAAAGCCTGAATTAAATATCAACCTGAACAAATGATTCCTTTATCAGTTCTAGGGATTACAGAAGGCATATGCTACTGGGTTTAAAAAAAATATGCTATTTCAATACCTATACTGAAAATAGGAAAGGCAGGTATTACAAAACCTGTCTTTTTTTTGCTCCATTCTCTCCAGTCAATATCATTTCATTAATCACAGTATGGTAAATGGCAAACCTAAATAAGATTTACAAAATGAATGAAGACCCAAAAAATGTATTGAAGCGTATCATAGAAAATATTCACGCCCCTTTTTCAACTTTCATCAGAGCACAGACAACCACCAGCTAGCTTCTTATGGCTGCTACAGTCGTTGCATTATGTTGGGCTAACTCAGACTTTTCTTCCTCCTTGGTCTTTAGATCAAACGAGAAATGCTTTCAGGAGATCTTGCTCGGCCAGATAATCGCCGCATGCTGATTCTCTGTGCCATTGGTGGGATGGTTTGTCCGGCTATAATTTATTCTTTGTTCAACAGGTCACTTGATTCACAGATTGGATGGGGCATCCCCATGGCAACTGATACCGCATTTGCATTAGGTGTACTCACCTTAGTGAGAAAACATATACCCCGAAGCCCTATTGCCTTTCCTTGTTGGCCTTGCTATCGTAGACGATATCGGTGCAATACTGGTCATTGCAATATTTTATACTCAGGATATTTCTATAATTCATTTGTTAAGCTCATTTATACTTATCACATTTTTGGCATTAAGCAATTACGGAGGTATACGTCAGCCTTATTTTTATATAATTATTGGAATAGCAGCCTGGTAGCTTTGTCTATTACCTCAGACATTGAAGTGCTGACGATAAAGGGTATTTGGTAAGTTTTTACGTCTCCCTTCAACAAACGCAAAACTTCGTAGCCACTCATTTCAGGCATCAATACATCACATATAATCAAATCGGGCATCATTTTTCTGGCAATTTCTAATCCATCTCTGTCATTATTTGCTGAAAGTACGATGTACTCTTCCATTTCCAGATATTCTATAAAGTCCTCAAGAATTCCAGCATTATCTTCAATCCATAATATGGATTTCATGATCGTGGTTTTTTTCGAAAGTAACTTAATCAGTTGTGGAAGCAAATCATTGCACTGCAAAGTTGTGCTGGTCTTCGATGGTATGTGTTACACCGTTTCATAAAAAAGCTACATTATTCTAATGATTGCTAACCTAGATTCAGAAACGAATGGTTGGAGCGTTTAGGGCAATCAAGGTAAGTTTACTTCCATACCGTAACAACATTCAATGCCTTTTCCATCTTTTTATAATTAAAAAAATGCAGTATGAGCGTATGTAAATGCATTAAAGCGGCTTCGTTTTTTACAACATAATCTATAGCTCAGTGATCCACGCTTTTGATTGCTATATCAATTTTATCTTGGGAAGACAATATCACCATAGGGATATCCGGGTTGTATGCTTTGATTTTATCCAGGGTTTCGATGCCGTTCATGGCTTTTTTATCTACGCTGTCCATATGATAATCCAACACAATTATGTCGGGCTTGTGTGGTAAATTTTCGAGGCAAAGCTCCCCTGTGGAATAGGCTTCAATGATGAAATTTTCTTGTTGGAGATATTTAATTTCTAACAATTTTAAAAATAGCGCATCGTCATCTACTATGAAGATTTTTATTTTAGGATTGGTTTCCATGGTTTAGCATGTCTCGTGAATTGAACTAGTGCTTTGCCAAAGGCACCCGGCAATTTACTCTTGACAGAGCACTAGGCAGGAATATAAATATCGAACTGCGCACCCTTGTTCAATTCGCTTGTGGCAGTGATGGTGCCATTGTGATTCTCTACTATTTTTTTTACGATGGCTAGCCCAATACCAGTGCCGGCATATACTTCTTTACCGTGAAGTTTTTGGAACACTTCAAAAATTCGCTCGCTAAAATGGGGTTCAAAGCCGATACCATTGTCTTGGATAGTGATATGACAGTAATGCTTTTCAGGCGAAATATTTTCTGGGTCAACTGGTAAATTGGCGTTATTTAATTTATTGACTTTTACAATTCTGGCCTTTACCCTGATAACTACGGGTATGTCTGGATTTGAAAATTTTAGTGCGTTGCTGATAAGATTGTACAGGAGTTGACGAAATTGAAAGACGATGATGTTTGCAGTGCAGAGCTCGCTGGTTTCTATGGTAGCTCGTTTTTCATGGATGGTATCCCGTAGTATCGTTATTACTTCATCTACTATAAATGACAGATCTGTTTTTTCAAGCGTAAGCTCGGTAGTACTAATGCGTGAAAAAGACAATAAATCATCTATTAGTTGTTGCATTCTTCCGGCAGCCAATTGCATCCGCTGGAAATTTTCCTTACTACTCTCGGATAAATTTTCAAATTCGTTTTCGAGTATTATCGAAACGAAGGTTTGTATTTTGCGAAGTGGCTCTTGCAAATCATGGCTTGAAATATAGGTAAAGGCAAGCAACTCTTTGTTGGCTATAATCAACTCTGCCGCCCGTTTTTCTTTTTCTTCGTTTTGGAAAGCGAGTTCCTTATTAGCGATGCCCAACTCCGCCGCTCGTTTTTCTTTTTCTTCGTTTTGGAAAGCGAGTTCCTTATTAGCGATGCCCAACTCCGCCGCCCGTTTTTCTTTTTCTTCGTTCTGAAAGGCGAGCTCCTTGATAGCAATGCCCAATTCCGCTGCCCATTTTTCCTTCTCATCATTTTGGAAGGCGAGTTCCTTGTTGGCAATCCGCAAATCTTTTGCCCATTTTTGCTCGGTAACATCCCGTGCCGCTGCAAAAACACCAAGCACTTTACCGGCTTCATCTTTATAGACGGAAGCATTATACAATACATCGGTTAGGTTCCCATTTTCGTGTTTTATGGTCAACCCATAATCGGCCACAAACCCTTTTTCGAAAGCCTGCAAATAACCCTTTTGCGCTTTTTCTGGTGAAGTGAAATAATTGGAAAAATTGGTTCCTATCAACTTTTCTCTGGGAAGACCCGTCACTTTTATGGAAGCCTCGTTTACATCTGTAATCTTCCCTTCGGCACTAATAGTGACAAGAGGGTCTAAACTTGATTCAATTAGACTACGAGCATAATTTGCATTAATTAATTCTAATGCCCGTTTTTCTTTTTCTGCGCTCTGGAAGGCGAGCTCTTTGATGGCGACGCCTAGCTCCGCCGCCCGCTTTTCTTTCTCATCATTTTGGAAGGCGAGTTCCCTGTTGGCAATCCTTAAATCTTTTGCCCATTTTTGCTCGGTAACATCCCGTGCTGCTGCAAAAACACCAAGTACTTTTCCAGCATCATCTTTATAGACGGAAGCATTGTACAATACATCGGTTAAGCTCCCATTTTCGTGTTTTATGGTCAACCCATAGTCAGCTACAAAACCTTTTTCGAAAGCTTGCAAATAACCCTTTTGCGCTTTCTCTGGCTGTGTAAAATAATTGGAAAAATTAGTGCCTATCAATTTTTTTCTGGGAACACCCGTAACTTTTATGGAAGCCTCGTTTACATCTGTTATCTTTCCTTCCGCACTAATAGTAACGAGAGGGTCTAAACTTGATTCAATTAAACTACGGGCATACTTTGCATTGATTAATTCTGGTGCCAGCTTTTCTTCTTCATCGTCTTGGAAAACCAGCTCTTTATTGGTTATGCTCAATTCCACTTCCTTTTTACCATTCGCTTCTTTTTGAAAGGCGAGTTCCTTATTGGCGACACCCAATGCTGCCATTAACTTTTCGTTCTCTTTCTTTTGTATGGCCAGCTCCTTTCGAGCTATGGTTAATGGGGACTCTTTTGTTTTTTTTACATTCATTGTCTACTTCGATAATTGGGTTTGTACTATAAATTATTTTGTACAGTAAGGACAAAATTTTCCTTGGTTGGCTGCGTAATATTTTCCTGCATGATAAGTTGAACGGTATGCTGAATTATATTTTTAAGTTGTGAGAATTCAGCGGGCTTTCGCATAAAATATTTTGCACCATTCTGGTAAAGCAGGTTTATCACTTCATGCTCGTATGAAGTAGAAAATATAACGACAGGGAGTATTTTCAGGCTAGCGTTCAACTTTATTTCCGACAAACATTCAAAGCCATTTTTGCGTGGCATGTTAAGATCCAAAAAAAGGACATCAGGAAGCTGCTGGGCATTTTTATCAAGGTATGCCATCAGTTGTTCGCCATCGTTTACAATGCTCAGTTTTGTGGTTAGCGGCAATGCTTCCAATGCTAGTTTGAAAAAATTACAATCATCAAAATCATCGTCAGCAAGTAGTATTTTTAGTGGTGTGTTTTTCACAGTTTTAGCATTTAGTTAAAAGAAATTTTGTAATTGCAGCCAAGAGATTAGAAACTAATGTCGTCAACTTAGTAGTGCGACTGACACGTTTTTCGTATCCACTAATTTTAATTGGCTGGGTTTACACGTCGACTTGTAATCCAGGGGTTGTGTAAAAAGTCGATAATGATTATACGTTTACTAAACTTTTAAAAGTATAATCAAGGACTTACGAAACATAAAAATCAACCTCTCCTCGTGACATTAGCTTTCCCAATTACCTTGATAAGCGCATCATGAATCTCCTGTTTGAGCTTTGCGAACTCACCGGGTTTTCGGATGAAATCTTGCGCTCCCATTTTGTAAAGTATCGCTATTATGCTTTGCTCATAATTTGTATCGCTCGTGTAGGACGTTGATAACATGACAATGGGCATGTCTTTTAGTTTTTCATTTTCTCTAATTTCTTCTAAACATTCAAACCCGCTTTTGCGGGGCATGCTCAGGTCAAGAAAAATCACGTCGGGGAGCTGCTCCAAATCCCCCGAAAGGTAGTCCATAAGTTGCTCCCCATCTCTCACCGTCGTAAGCTTGTTTTCAATCGGTATTTCCCTCAATGCTCTCTCAAAGAAGAATCGGTCGTCAACATCGTCATCGGCAAAAAGTATGTGGAGCGGGGCATCTGGTGCATCAGATTTTACAGTCATTCTTTTATCTTTGTTCAAAAGTGTTTAAAATAATTGGTAGCTATTCAGCTTTTAGCTTTCTTCTAACGCGCATTATAGGGAAGCCAACTACTCCCGAAAACCTTCGGGACTAAAAGCCAGTAGCAGACATTTTCTCGTGTAAAAAAAGACTCACATTCGCTCCATGTACCAAGTCAATTCCTTTTCCATTTTCCGGTATTTGAAAATAGTAGCAATGATTTTTTGTAGGCGCAAGAAGGCGGTTTCACTTTTTACGACATAATCAAAAGCTCTGTGGTGCATGCACTCAATGGCCACTTCAATTTTGTCTTGCGAAGAGAGCACCACAATGGGGATGTCCGGATTATAAGCCTTTATTTTATCCAAAGTTTCTATCCCGTTCATAGCATTTTCATCAATGCCGTCAAGATGGTAATCCAAAATGATGACATCGGGACTATGTGAGATTTGCGCCAAGCAAAGTTCGCCAGTTGGGTAAGTTTCAATCGCAAAATCGGAATGTTGGAGAAATTCAATTTCCAATGATTTCAGAAACAAGGCATCGTCATCCACCAGGAATATTTTTATTTTATCTTTACTCATTACTTGGTATTTTAATGTTGTTAAATTCCAATTCTAATGCTGCACAAGCTTGCGTGCATACCTGATCGAGTTGCAATACCAGGTTGGGAATTTTCTCCGTATGTTGCAGGGTGCTGGCATATTTCTGTACGCTTTTTGCTATCTCTTCAAATTCGCTATTAATGCCCACTATAAAGAAGGAGGGAATTAATTTATGGACAGCAGCGTGCAATAAATCCCAATCCTTATCTTGGGTACTTTGTCGCATCGCGCTGATTAAAGGGGGTGTTTGCTCTAAATAAATAGAAATAATTTCCTTCATTAATTCCGGATTTGATTTCGTCTGTTTGTTTAGGTACGTCAGGTCAATACATTTTACTTGCTCGGTTTCGATGCTTTCATTTATAATTTCTTCTTGGTGTTTTATAGCGGATGGCTTCTGTACTAAAGCAATTATTGTATTGTACAATAACCTTTCGTCAACGGGCTTTGAAATATAATCGTTCATACCAAAAGCCTTGCATTTGGCCAGATCAATAGTGGTTACATCAGCAGTCAAGGCGATAATTGGAATTTTGGAATTCAAGGTATTTCGGATGTATTCGGCCGCCTCAAACCCGTTCATCTCCGGCATCTGCAAATCCATCAGGATAATATCGTATGATTTTTTTTGTAGTTTTTCTATCGCAATTTTTCCATTGGATGCAATGTCCCGCTCGAAGCCGAATTTGTCCAATAGGGTCTTCATCAATAATTGGTTGAGCGCCATGTCTTCCACCACCAATACTTTGATGTTTTTGATTTCCGTATCCAGTTTCAATATATCGCTTGTTGCATATACTTTCTCCTTTGTTTTTTGGAAGTTCAAAATAAAGCTAAAAGTAGAACCTTCGCCAACCTTGCTTTTTAGCTGAATACTTCCACCTTGTTGCTCCACTAATTGTTTGGCAATGGCAAGCCCCAATCCGGTACCCCCAAACAACCTTGCCGTGCTGCTGGATGCCTGGTTGAAATTGTCAAAAACCTGTTCTAATTTTTCTTTAGATATCCCAATGCCGGTGTCCGAAACTGCAAATTCAATGCTTACCTTCGTTTCCAGTTCTTCTAGTATTCGAACGGATAACTTGATTTCCCCTTTCGTCGTAAATTTTACGGCATTGTCCAGCAGGTTTAAAATAATCTGGTGCAGCCGCACCGAGTCGCCAAGCAACACCTTAGGAATTTTTGGGTCATAATCTTTAACCAGTTTTAAATTCTTTTCCTGTGTTTTTAATTCAAATAAATGGAATACGGAGGAGATAGACGATGCCATTTTAAAGGGAATCTTTTCAAAGGTCATTTTACCTGAATCTACTTTTGCCAGGTCAAGTATATCGTTGATGAGTATGATCATCGCATCGCCGCTCATTTTTATGGCGGTCAAATATTCTTTTTGTTTTGCAGATAATTCTGTTTTTAAAATCACTTTTGTAAACCCAATAATCGCATTCATGGGGGTGCGGATTTCATGGCTCATATTTGACAAAAACTGCTGCTTGGCATGTACCGCTTCATTTGCCAGTCTGGTAGCATTCTCAGCTTGTATTTTTGCATCTTCCGCAATGGTAGTCGCCGTCTCCGCAAATATTTTCGCATCTTTAAATTTCTTCTCCACCTTCTTCTGCTCGGTAATGTCCCTGGCTACCAGCACGGCACCCAGTACCTTTTTGTTTTCATCTTTATAAACCGAGCCATTAAATAATACCGCCGTAGGTTCGCCGTCAATGATTGTTAGTGGGTAATTCGTTACAAAACCTTTCGCAAATACTTCTGCTTGAATGGCAAGAGCCTTCTGTGGATCAGTAAAATAATCGCAAAAGTCAGTGCCAATGAGTTTTTGTGGAGATACATTGGTAATGGTGGTAAATGCCTTATTCATGTCCGTAATTTTGCCTTCGGCATTGATGGTTATCAATGGGTCGAGGCTGGCTTCAATAAGGCTGCGGGAATATTCCGTCAATAATTTTTCTTTAGTCAGAAATAATTCCTCGTTTTTTTGCTCTAATTCTTTGTTGGCTTCCTGTAACTCAAAGGTTCTATTCAAAACGGATTTCTCCAACTCTTCTTTTTGCGTTTTCTGTTCCTGTATTTCCGTTTTAGAACCTACCCACATTTTAATTTTACCAGACTCTTCTTTTATAGCTACTGCCCGGGTAAGGTGCCAAAAGAACTTGCCATCGTTGCGTAGTAACCTATTTTCAGATTCATAATTTTTTCCAGTGCGAATGGATTCTTCCCAGTTCTTTTTGTTTTTTTTCCAATCATCGGGATGATTAATTTTTTCCCATCCCGTACCTTTTAATTCTTCGAAAGACATGCCGGCATAGTCGAGCAATGTTTTATTAAAATAATTTTTGTTGCCTTCCGCATCGGCAGTCCAAATTTTCTGTGGCATTAATTCAGCCATCTGCCGGAATTTATTTTCGCTTTCCTTCAACGCATCTTCTGATAGTTTTTGTTCATGGATCTCAAAACTCACCCCTATATAACCTATAAAATCTCCATTGGGTAAAAAGCGTGGATTTGACTGAACCTGAAACCATCTGAAAATGCCGTCATGCCGTTTAATCCTTATTCTAGGTAGGCTGTAAGGCTCCCGGTTTCTAAATGCAGGCAGGAACACATCCATGATAGGTGCCACATCATCGGGATGAATGGTGTCCCCCCATGTTTTGTTCATAGCGCCATCTACAGTTTGCCCGGTAAAATCCAACCAGGATTTATTCCGGTAACTGACAGTGGCAGCTTCATCTGGTTCTATGATGAAAATGTTCATGGGAACATTATCTGTCAGTGACCTGAAACGTTTTTCGCTTTCTTCAATTTTATTTCTTGCAATTACCTGTTCTGTAATATCAAAAATCATATTTATTGCCCCGATTATTTCGCCATTTAATCCAAATTCAGGTTGGGGATAAAGCAGTACATTGGAGCGAGTGCCATCCTGCCGTTCAAGAATATATTCTCCGCCGCTTATCGAAACACCCTCTTTTAAGATCCTGGTCATTGGAGCTTCATCAAAAGGAAGCGTTGAGCCATCTGGGTGAAAAAATTTAAAATTACTATTCCATTTATCCTTACCTATTACAGGTGTGTAGCCCCAAAGTTTTGCGACAGCATCGTTGTAAAAGGTCAGGTATCCCTGCGCATCGCATGCATACACTGCGGCGGGTAAGTCCTTTACAAGCTGCTTGAAATGCTCGTTTCTTTTATCCAAGACTTCCTGCGCTTTTTTCCGTTCCGTAATATCTTCAATGGATAGCAGAATTAATTTCTCCGAACTGTTTTTATTGATGACCTCACGGGCATTGAGCAGCATTATCCTTTCACCAATAGCTGCAAAAGTATGCACCACCTCAAAATCATTGAACACAGATTTTTCCGGTAGTATTTTTTCCAACAACGTACGCAATGCGGGAATGTCCCATTGTTTGTTGCCAATATTATAAATCAAAACACCTTCCGTTTCCTGCTCATTTACCCGGAATGTTTTGTAAAAAGCATTATTGGCCGTTTTTATCCGCAGGCTTTTGTCCAACACGAGCAGGGGTTCCCGCATGTTTATTATAATGGCTTCAGCGTAGTCCCTGGAGCTGGTTAACTGTTCGTTCAAAGCGATCATTTCCTGATTTACGACGATTAGTTCTTCGTTGGTGCTTTGCAGTTCTTCTTTGGCGGCCTCTTGGTCTTCGGTAATACTGCACATGTCTTCCCGGATTTGCACAAGCTCCTGTTCCAGGTGTTGTATCCGCAAATCCCGATCATCCTTTTTGGTTTTGTCGGGTGATTTTTTGTTAAGTGTCAATGATGGGTTGCTCTTGGCGGGCATGTCGTGAAAGAGTACCAAATAATAGGGTTCAATGGTATTGGGCAGTGGCATGGCTTCGATATTTATATAGCGAAGGCTGCCGTTTATTTCCATCGGGATATTTTCCTTTAGTACCGTGTCATTTTCCTTTTTTGTTTTGTGCAAAATATTGCGCAGCTCAAAGGCCAAACCGTTTTTTGCCAATTGTATTAAATTGTGGGTAGGCTTGCTGGGCGATTGCTCCAGATAGCTGCTGGTATTGCCTTTAAAATACATTATGTCCAAGGCCTGGTTTACCAGCACACCCGCAGGCGTATATTTGCGGAGCAAAATATCATCCGCCGTTTTTTGAAAGGTGGTTCGGATATTTTCGTTGTTGAGGTTGGCATTGGGAGGGTTGAAATGTTGTTCCCTTCGCGGGCTAGGTACATGTACAAACCTGCGGGGGGTATCTTTACGGGAATATAATTTATCGTTCTTGACTATGGAAGCAAAAAGATCAGGTGCCCCGCTAGTAGTTTCCGATTTTCCGAGCAGCAAAAACCCTTTTGGGTTTAAAGCATAATGAAAAGTGGCGAGCGCCTTTTTTTGTAAATAAGGCTCCATGTATATAAGCACATTGCGGCAGCTGATAAAATCCAATTTGCTAAATGGTGGGTCTTTTAAGAAATTGTGCAGCGCAAACACACACATATTCCGCACGTTTTTATTTACCTGGAAATTGCCGTTGGTTTTTTTGAAAAACTCAGCCAGCCGCTGCGGGCTTACCTCCTTCAATTCGTTTTTCGTATAAATACCGCGCCTTGCTTTTGTGATTGCGGGTTCGCTGAGGTCGGTAGCGAAAATCTGCACAAAGCGATGGTTGTCGCCAAAAAACTCCTTCAAACTAATAGCAATAGAAAAGGCCTCTTCGCCCGTGCTACAACCCGCCACCCATCCCCGTATGGGTTCTCCAGGCGATTTATTTTTTGCAATCTGCGGAAAGACGTGTTCGCATAAATTACCAAAGCTTTTTTCGTTCCTAAAAAAGGAGGTTACCGGAATTAACAGGTCTAGAAACAACAAATCCTGCTCGGATTTATTTTCCCTTAAGAATTGAAGATAATCGGCAGGTGTTTCTTTTTTGTTGAACAACATTCTGCGCAGCATCCGGCGGTGGATGGTGGATTGCTTGTAATAGGTAAAGTCGGTTCCCTTGCGAATGCGCAACAATGAAATGATTTGCTTGAACACCACCTCATCTTTTAATGGCAGGTCCTTCTCATCGCCATTGCCTGTTACGGTGCCAATGATTTCCAAGAGTTTTTGAGGGATTTTTTCAGGAGGAAGAATAAAATCAACCACGCCTGCCTGTACTGCATTTTGAGGCATACTCTCATAGGCTGCGGATGCTTCATCCTGCGCAAACGTGATCCCGCCGCGATCTTTGATGGCTTTCAATCCTAGTGTGCCATCAGATGCAGCGCCCGACAATACCACCCCGATAGCCTGTGTTTGGTGTACTTCGGCCAATGAGGTGAAAAATAGATCAATGGGCAAGCTTCGGTCTGTTCTGCTTTTTGGTGGGCGTGGCGAAAGTAGCAAAATGCCATCAGTGGCTACCATGATTTTGTTGCTGGGGACCACATAAATATGATTGGGCAGTACTTTAATATCGTTAGTGATTTCCAATACGGGGATATTGGTCACTTTTTGCAGTAGTTCAGGCAACATGCTTTCGTGGGCGGGATCCAAATGCTGCACAAGAACATAAGCCATACCTGAATCTTCATGAATGGCTTTCAAAAGTTTTTTAAAAGCATCCAGTCCACCTACTGAAGCACCAATACCTACCACGGGGAATAATAGGTTCAAAGATTTAATGTTCTTTGTCTGTTGAGGCAAGGGCGTTGAATCCTCCGTATTTGATATGGCCTTCTTTGCTTTCATAGAAAATACTTAGGAATTAATTTTGGCTGTTGGTTTCATCCTCGTCATTGCTTTTGACAGGCATTCCAATTTCCTCAATTGGACTTCGTCTTTTATCCTTCAACTTTTTAAAATAAGTTGGGGTAAACCCGGTCATTTTCTTGAATTGATTGGACAAATGCGCCACGCTGCTGTAATTCATCTTGTAGGCAATTTCAGTAATATTGAGTTCGTCATAAATAATGAGCTCTTTTATCCGCGCTATTTTATGGGCAATGATATAGTGTTCGATGGTGGTTCCCTGCACTTCCGAAAAGAGGTTTGCCAAATAGGTATAATTGTGAAGCAGTTTTTTGCTTAAATAATTTGAGAAGTTAATTTTGATATCCTTGTCTGGGTTGTGTACCATCTCCACGATGATGCCTTTTATCCGCTCAATCAAAATGGCTCGTTTGTCATCCATCAATTCCAGTCCAATTTCCAATAAGTCCAATTTTAACTGCTCCCTTTGTTCAGAACTAAGGTCTTCCATGATTTCGACTTCACCTAAGTCTACTACAATGAAATGCAAGCCGAGCTTTTTGAGCGCAGCTTTCACCACCGTTTTGCAACGGTTGCTTACCATGTATTTTATGTATATTTTCAAATAATTTTTTTTTTAAAAGGGAATCATGTAAATATACAAAAATTTGAGTGCTTATTTGTTATACAATTGGGGTGGGAGTTTACATAATTCACAGGTTTTGGAGATTTTGCGGAACTGTTTTCAATGTTGTTGGCAATTGTTTTATCGCTTAATACAGTTCCATAAAATTTGTTAAAAATCACGCATGCTGTAAGGTCTCCGGTTACATTAACAGCTGTTCTAAACATTCCTAGAATACGATCAATACCAATAATAACGATTAGTCCATCAATTGGAATTCCTGTATTTTGTAGTGCCGATGCAAGAATAATTACCCTTCCACCTGGAATCGCAGGTGTTCCAATGGAAGCAGCGACAACTGTGGCAGTGATTAATATTAAGTTTATCATTGACAGATCAATGCCATAAGCTTGTGCCACATTGGAACAAGGCAGTTCCATCCATATTAATTGTTGCACCAATAGGAATAACAAAATCACTAATGTTTGAGGATACCCCTAATTTTTCATCTGCTGTTTTCATAGATACAGGCATAACTGCTGCAGAGCTGGCTGTAGAAAATGCCAATAGTTGAGGTTCTCGCATCAGGTTCAAAAATTTGAAGGGATTCTTTTTCGTGACTACAAACACCAATGATAAATAAAACACTATTAATAGGATCAAACCCAGAATAACGACTACCATTGTATGGTTTTATTAATATTTGCCAACATCCCGTTATTCCAACTCTTCATCTCTATTGTGTTTAGCGATGTTTGCATTTAAGGGCGGTTACGTTTATTTTCGCAATAAGATATAGGCTAAAATATGCCTATAAATCTCCATCGTTTTCAAAGAGCTATGTCCTAGTAAGTCTGGAATATGCCTTAAGCTAACCCCTTGTTGAAATAAATGTGTTGCAAAACTATACCTTAATCTATGAGGTGTGATCCATGAATTTATTCTTGCTTCTTTGATTGCCCTTCGAAAAATTGATCAAATACGGTCTATTACATCTTAGTGATGAAAAAAAGTTTTTTCTTTCTGCTTTCTCAACTCTTTATTCCGTTTCTTCTCTTGTTTTCTAAAATACCTTCTAAACAGGAAATTATGCTTGAGGGCTTCCATGTTTTCGTTAAACCCGTCCGTCCCTTCATTGAGGTTATGCATGGTTTGCTTAAAATTTTCTACTGAGGTCGAATCCTTGAGTACTGCACCCACAAGCCCTTCATTGAGATCAAGTTCATTGATAATGGTTTTCATACCAGAACTGGCCTCGGCGATATCATTGCTTGATTGTTCGAACTTATCCATAATGGGGACCGTACGGCGGCTGATTAAGGTGTCCAGGCTTCCTGTGATTTGATTGATTTGATATTCAAAAGTAGAGTCTTTCAGCAAATAGCCGAGTAATCCCTGCCCCTGATTTATTTCACTCATACTTTTTTCCAACTGGCTACTGATCGAATTGAAATGTTGCATAGTACGTCTCAGGTTTCGGATTGCCTCCTGGAGGTCGTTAGCCATATCGGCATCATTGATTAGTGTTGCTACACTTCCTTGCCCTGAATTAATGTATTCTGCGATTTCCAAAAGATTGGTAGCCAGCAAGGAAATGTTTTCGGTAGTATTGCCAAGGGTATTCATCATATCTCCGGCCTGCACTCTGGCATAAGATTGAATGATGTCACCGTCTTCTACCGGAAGTGCTTTCCCTTTTCCGAGATTGATATTGACGATTACATTCCCTACCAATCCATCAGAACCAATACTGGAAATAGCATTTTTTTTCAGAAAGGCTTTCATTTCCTTTTGGAGTAGCATGTCCACCCGAATAGTGGAATCATTTACGATTATGATATCACCTACAATCCCGACATTGATTCCCGAATAACGGACATTATTACCCGTTTGCAATCCTTTTACATTTTGAAAAACAGAGAATATTTTAACGGTGGAGCCAAAAATATTTTGTGTATTACCAATATAATAAACTGCAACAATGAAGATCAGAATTGCTGTAGTTACAAATAATCCTAGTTTTACTGTATTTGTATTTCCCCTTGCCATTTTATCTGTTTTGAACTTCTTTAAAAAACGCTTTTACTTTGGGGTCATTCGATTTGGAAAGCTTATCATAAGACCCTTTAGCATAATTGATTCCATCCTGAAGAATAATCATCCGGTTGGAAATTACCCTTGCACAATCCATATCGTGGGTTATGATTATAGCGGTTGTTTTGAAATCTCTTCATATAATGACTTTCTAGTTGACCAGTTTAATCGGTTTTTTCAAGCCTATGCAACTATTTATAATATGGAGAAAAAGAGAGATGGAAGTGTCTTTCAAAAAAGGTTTAAAAGGATATTGATAAAGGATGAATTTAGATGGCGAAATATGTTAGCGTATATTCACCGTAATCCGATACACCATAAATTTGAAAAAAAATTTAAAAATTGGAAGTATTCCTCTTATTTAGCTTTTTTATCAAATGACTCAACATCAATTGCGCGTAAGCAGGTATTAATGCGTTTTGATGAAGATTTAGAAAAAGCAAAGAAGATGTATATAGCATATCATCAAGATTTTAAGATGGAAAAAGTAATGAATGATTTATATCTGGATTATAAGCTTTGAGAAAGCCGTGAGTAGGCAAAGAGGGGAGCGAGCTTTCTTAAAGCGGATAATTTACGCTTTTTTAACAATTTACAGGAGGGTATAGATTGTGCTTTCTATGATCATTTTTTGTTATATTGCACTAGATTTGGCCTAATTATGTTTCTTTGGTAGCGCGTTTTAAAAGGTCGGCAATCAGTAGTCTGATTCGGTCATTATTGTTTGCGTTTTTGGAGTCTTAAGCTTCAAGAAACAGGACAGACTGCCGACTCTAGACTGCCAACTTTTCAAACATACAACCGTACGGGGTTTGTTAAGAAACGCTAAATTGTTTAACCCACTAATCGCAATAATCATGAGTGAACTAAAAGTAAAAAGCGGAAAAGGAGAACTATTACTTCGCAAAAGCAAAAACCTGGTTGGTTTAAAGTCGGCAAAGAATGTGGATATTTCAGCGTCTGATTATGTGAAGTCCGAAGTATTTAAAAATCTTGGAGGTTTTAATGTAGTCCGCCTCGAAAAGGACGGGAGTACCATTGATGAAAAACTGGACGAGGTTCGAAGCAAACGAGAAGTCAATGTCGGGACCCATGTGTATTATGCTGCCGGTAGTACAAAGCCACTGGTGCCAACGGGAGAAATTTATATCATTTTTCAAGACAAAGTAAGTGAGGAAGAACAGCTCATGGCATTGGATGAGTACAAGCTCAAATTGGTGGAACGCCGGAGTGATACTCGGGTGATCGCTGCGGTGACCAAGGATTCTCCTAATCCGATGAAAGTAGCTAGTTGGCTTCAGCAAACTTCAATGGTAAAACTGGCAGAACCAGATATCGATATGCTCGTGGATGAGTATTCGCCTTTTGTGGCGCCGGGTGATGATCTTTTGACCCATGAATGGCACCTCCGCAATAATGGAATCGTAGTGGATGCCAACTGGCAGATGAAGCGTGGTGCTGATGCAAAGGTATTTGACGCCTGGTCACGGATGGGAAATACCGGCTCCGAAGATATCGTAATCGCCGTCATCGACAATGGTTTTGATACCACACATCCGGATTTGAAAGATAAAATTTATAAACCTTTTGATCTTTGGAACCAATCGAGCAATCTGGATCAGGGAGATACCCGATTTACCCACGGAACGCCTTGTGCGAGTGTAGCGCTTGCAGCGTCCAATGGGAATGGGATAGTCGGTGCTGCACCGAGTGCCAGGTTTATGCCGGTCAGCGGGACTTCTTTTAGTCTCAAAGCTACTGAGCAAATGTTTGATTATTGTGTCAAAAACGGGGCGGACGTGATTAGTTGTAGCTGGGGAACGACCGATCCGGCTTTTGATCTGAATCCGATGAAACAGGAAGTGATTGCTAACGCGGCTCGTAAAGGGCGCAATGGCAAAGGTTGTGTCATCGTCTATGCGGTGGGAAATGAAGATTTGGATTTTGTAAATTTTTATGCGGCACATCCTGATGTGATTGCCGTGGCAGCCAGTACCAGTAAAGATGAACATGCTTCCTATTCCAACCGGGGAAGAGAAGTGACGGTTTGTGCACCCTCAAACGGAGATTGGCCGATCCTCGCTGCCCGTGCCTGGTGGGATGAAGGAGTGGGATGGGAAACGGGAACTTTCCGCTTTTACCGCGATGGAAAAGACCGGGGCCCGAAGTATAAACATTTTGGAGGCACCTCCAGCTCTTGTCCGCTGGTCGCAGGAATCTGTGCATTGATCCTTTCTGTCAATAAGGAACTAACTGCTAAAGAAGTAAAAGATATTATTATAAAAACGGCGGATAAAATTGGAGCACCCAGCGAATATGTAAACGGACATTCCAAAAAATTCGGACATGGTCGTATCAACGCTGATAAAGCAGTGGCGGAAGCCATTCGTCGTTTGGAAGTGGTCAACGAACCTAAGCCCGAGGTCGCAGACGTAGTTGTAAATGGCCGGGGATTATTCAATTTTAAGGTTCGAAAACAAGAAGCGATAGGTTTTGGTGTACAGATCGGTGCTTTCGCAGAATACGGCAATGTACTCATCCAGGTAGAAAAACTCCAGGCCGCTTTCAAGACCGATATTATCGTCAGTATCAATGAATTGAATGGCAAGACTGTTTATAAAGTAGTGGTAGGTGCCTACTCCGGTATTAATAATGCTAAATTATTGCAATCAAAAATGAAAGCTGCCGGAGTGAATGGCTTTATTCGGAATTTAAAGGATTTGGTTTAGAGGATGTTGAGATTTTAGCATTCGGCCTGCAAAATTTACTACAGATGCCAAGGGCTAGGAAAACGGCCTTTTACTTTTTAGGATTTTGAACTGATTTTTGCGTTAAAAAAAGTATCCAGCCTTGAATTTTTTGTTACTTTTTGTTTCAAGTCTATGATCCCGATTATTCGTCGGGGACAAAAAGTAAATTGATTTAAGGATTAAGTTAAAAATCTGATTATCAAGTTATTAAAAATAAAAATGATCAAACAACTGTTATTTATTTCACTTCTAATATCATCCGCCTGCAAATCACCGCAGGAGTTTAGCTCTCCCATTGCTGCTCAAAACCAAAACTGGCGATTAGCCTTTGATTCGGCTTTAAGACTGGATACTTTTTATACGGAAAAAGCCGCCATATTTGTCAATGATCAGATCTACCAGGGAGAGGATCTGATCAACTATGAATTAAGAACCCTGAAAGACAAGATCAAAGGAATTAAATATTTTGGTTCGATTAAGTTAGTAGCGCATGATTCACTGCATTATTTTGATATTGGCTTATATAAAGATAAACGTAAAGATCTGCATGCTTACTTAATCGCCTGGAATAAGGTCAATAGTGTTTGGAAAAAGGAACTGGAAATTATCCATCCTTATGACGAACCCTCAACACTAAATGAAAAGAAAATAAAAGCTGCCCGCGAACAATGGGTACAATTATCCAATAGCCACGATCACCGTGCTTTGATCGAACAATCCTATACGGCAGATGCAATTTATTTTAATAATGGGAAAGTTGAAAAAGGGACAGAAGATATTGTGACCAGGTATGCTTATATGTCTAACCCTAAATGGCAAATAACCTTGACGCCGATTCAATTATTATCTGTGCAGGAGAATTTGATTTATGAGGTTGGGCAGTACAAAAGTAGTGGAATAGGTCATTATTTTATCCTTTGGCAGCAAGATGAAAATGGATTTTGGAAAGCAAGATTCGATTTTAATTTTTAAGAATCTCTCCAAATTTTGTTTTCGCAGACCAGCCAATAATTTTTCTCACAGGCTCTAAGCTGGATTTTAGCATTTTGTAAAACAAAGTGGTAATTTTCATTTCTGATCATTCTTTGAATATTTAAAATAATTTATGTACCTCATTATTTTACTACAATGTTCATAATTCAAAAACCAGATCTTGTTCAAAATAAAAAGCAGAATCATTAATTTTTAGCAGACTACGCGGGATGGGAATGTCCAAAAAGGTGGGCGCGGGTGACGGTCTGCGTGCATAGCATTTTTTTGGGCTAGAATTTTTGGGCACTTTTTTTTCGATGAAAAAAGTGTCAGAAGAATATGAAATGCTAAAGTCCAGCTAAGCATCAAACGTACTATCCGATATCCAGCCATCATTCTCTCTCTGCTGGTTTCGAGCCCTTTCTTCCGCTTCGCGCCTTCTTTCCACCTTCGTTTTTTCAAAAACATCTCTCGGAAAATAATAAGGCTGATCGGCAAGCGCAGGTTCATCCTCCCAGGGAGAATGCTTAATCTCTTCAGCTTCCAGTTCTTCTTTATAAAAATAGGCAGTAAATAAGCCAATGACAAAACCAGCAGCATGACTCTCCCAGGATACACCCTCCTCTGTCGGAAATAACCCCACCAGCATACCACTGTATAATAAGAAAACGATCAAGGCTAAAACAATGGAACGAATGTTTCTCCGAAAGATACCGTTGCCGAGCACAAAACCAAAAAGACCAAACACAATACCGCTCAGACCAATATGATAAGTCTCTCGAGCCAATAACCAAACGGCAAAACCTGTCAGAATATAGATCATTATTATACTCCGCATGGCTACTTTTTTATAAAAATAAAGCGTCATCGTCGACAGTACAAAAAAAGGAATAGTATTATTAAAAAGATGTGAAAAGTCGCCATGAATAAAAGGGGAAGTGAAAATGCCTTTTAAACCATAAAACTCACGAGGATACACGCCCAGAAATCCCCATCGCAATCCAAAAATATATTGAAAAATATGAATCGCCCAAATCACGGCAATGAAAAGTGATGGAAATTTTAAGCTTTCCAGGAAGTGATTTCTTTCCGATTGTTGATTTGGATCAGTTGTCATAAAGTCATTCATTATTTGTCCTGAGCGATCTCAGGAGTTGAAGGATTCATTGCGAAGCTATGCCAACATCTCCACCATTTCCATCAATACTGGGTTTAGTTCCTGATTATATTTGATTGCCTGTTCAAAAGGGGTAAATACAATATCGTTGTGCACTTGCCCAACCATCACACTTCTTTTTCCATCGAGTAAGGCTTTTACCGCTTCCATCCCCATTCGACTAGCCATTACGCGTTCCATGCAAGTCGGGCTACCCCCTCGTTGTACATGTCCGAGGATAGTAACTTTTGTTTCAAAGTAAGGAAAACGCTTTTTTATTATTTCTGCAATCCCAAAAGCCCCGCCTTCCTGATCACCTTCGGCTACGACGATGATATTAGCCCGCTTTCTCTTTTTTTCATTCAACTCCAACATACGGATTAAGTCTTCTGTGTCCGTACTGCTTTCAGGAATCAAGACCGCTTCTGCTCCTGTTGCTATTCCGCTCCTTAAAGCAATAAACCCTGCATCGCGGCCCATCACTTCAATGAAAAATAATCGATTATGTGCATTGGCAGTATCTTTTATTTTATCAATCGCTTCCATGGCAGTATTGATGGCAGTATCATAGCCAATAGTATAATCAGTGCCATACAAATCATTATCAATAGTACCCGGTACACCGACAAACGGAATGTCATGTTCTTTTGTAAAAATATCAGCTCCGGTAAAAGTTCCGTCTCCGCCAATCGCTACGATACCTTCAATGCCTGCTTTTTTTAGCTGATCATAAGCTAGCTTCCTCCCTTCCGGAGTTCTAAATCGGTCACTTCTTGCAGATTGTAAAATGGTGCCACCCTGGTGAATAATATTGCTAACCGAGCGATGCCCCATATTGAAAAAATTACCGTCTATCATTCCTTCGTAGCCTTGTCGGATACCGACAATTTCCAGGCCTAGTTTTAATCCTGTTCGGACTACTGCCCTGATACAGGCATTCATACCTGGCGAATCGCCTCCTGACGTAAAAACTGCTATTTTTTCCATATTGAGTTGGATGTGGACTTTAGTTAATTGATTGGTTAGTTATTTAGTGGCTTCGGGTTTAGTATACTGCGGACTAATCCACCAGTCAACTATTTCACCAATCCACCAATCACCCATTAACTAATTATACCTTCGTTTTACAAGATTAATAAAATTTATCGCTTTCTTTTTTCTGCCTCGATTGGCCCAATCGTAAGTATACGCAGCACCCGTCGCAAGAAAATCTTTAGCAGTATCAAAAGTAATAAAAGTATTGAGTTTTCTGATCGTATCATCAAAAGCCTTGCTGTCTCCGCCAAATAGCTCATTGATAGTGAAAATCTTGTCATTTAAACCCATCGCTTTTGTGAGGTCTCTGATCGGAGCCTGGCTCAGTTTTTCAGAAAGATCGGTAGCATCTTTGACTTCGAATAAAGCAATTCTGTCTGCGGGGGACAAACCGGTTTCCGGGGCTGCTACAGGTGCTACTGGAGGAGTCGGGGGAGCAACAGGCTTTGGCACTGCTACCACCACAGGCGTTTCGATCACTTTGGATTCCACTGGCTTAGGGACAGGAGCAGCTTTGACCGGTTCTTTGACCTCGTCTATTTGCTTCTTTTCAATTGGAGGTAATACCGGTTTCACCCTTTCGGATACCGGTGTATTGGGCGCAAAAGAATCATAGAGTTGCCGGATATAACTGAGCATCAGGTCCTGCTCAAACACATCAATGTTCCGCTCATCGATTTTCATTGTTTTATAAAGTCTGGTAATTTTCTCCAGGATAATTTCTGCTTGTCTAAGATTCATATGGGCTAGTGATTAGATGAATGTAATAAACCGGAATTTCAACCAGGGTATTGGAACTTTATTAAATTATTAAAGATTTTAAACGTTTTTGCACCTTTGTTTTTAATTGAAAATTCTATCTTCGGCATTGAAGAGGCCTAATATATAGGTTTTTGCAAAAATAACCAAAATCAAGTTAGAAAAGCAGTACTTTGTATTTTAAAAGGGAGAGAGCCAGGTGGTCAAGCTTTCAAGTAGCCAAGGGCTTAGTCTTAACTTACTTTAAAAACCTAACTTCTTAGAGTGGACTCACCTCTTAACTATTTAAACACCTGACTACTTGATTTTAAAACACGAATTTAGATATGTTTTTAGAACCTCATTTTAAAGGGCAGCGGAGTGGATGGATCGAAGTGATCTGCGGTTCCATGTTTTCTGGAAAGACAGAAGAATTGATCAGACGATTGAAACGGGCGAGAATCGCTAACCAGAAAGTCGAAATTTTTAAACCCAAAATCGATACGCGATACGATGATACCAAAGTCGTCTCGCATGATGCTAATTCTATTCTTTCTATCCCTATCGATCATTCTTCTAAACTCCTCGAAATGACTGATGGTATCGATGTAGTGGGTATCGATGAGGCACAATTTTTTGACCTTGATCTACCGAATGTCTGTCAGCAATTAGCACTTCGCGGTACCCGGATCATAATCGCTGGTCTGGATATGGACTATAAAGGCAACCCTTTTGGCCCGATGCCTAACTTACTGGCCGTTGCGGAATACATCACAAAGGTACATGCGATCTGCCAGCATTGTGGGAATCTGGCGACACATTCTTACCGGATATCTGAAGAGAAAGAGATCGTATTAGTTGGTGAACAGGATCGCTACGAAGCCCGCTGCCGGACTTGCTATCATATGGGGAATATTCTGATACTACGGGTCAAAGCGGATAAAAAAGAGGAGGAGGAAGAGAAGAAAAAGGTGTCTAATCAGAAGACCTTACTTTGAATAAATGGAGGATTGAGGATTGAGGATGGAGGATGGAGGATGGAGGATGGAGGATTGAGGAATGAGGAATGAGGAATGAGGATTAGGATTAGGAGCGTTAAGGGAAATTTGGGTGGAGGTTTTTCAGGTGGCACCAGCTCACCGATCACTTCGTATCTCTTAGTAATCTCCTCGTGAACTTCGTGCTCAAGGATCTGATGCCGGATCACCCCCGCCTCCACAGAAAGTGTCCGTAGAGACAGGAGGGTAGGGGTGAGCCGTATTTATTATTCGGCAATTATTTTCCTGAACACCCCTAAATAAAAATTACCAAAAAGCCATCGTTTCATTGAAGCGATGGCTTTTTTAACGACTAATGTTTTCAAATAAGTAGCTACTTTTTACTCACTATTAGCTTCTCAAGCTCTGTTCGACCTTCAAAATAATAATAAACAAAATACATTCCGGCTACCCAATCCCCGACTTGAACCTCCAGTTGGTTTTCATTGATATTGTTTTGTTGAAAAATCAGCTTTCCGTCAGCGCTTAGGATTTTGATGGAATGATAATCTTCAGTAGCAGAAACAGTAACGACATTGCTTGCTGGATTGGGGAAAATATTGGTTGAGTTTTTAAAAATTTCAATGTTGTCTGAGTTGATTTTTGAATCTAATACTTTGTTTTTTTGAACGCAATCATTGCTAATGAATTGATGACAAACGCAGTAATAATATTCTTGAAAACAGTCCATTTGATAAGCAGTGATAATTACCGGCTCTAAATTAATTCCCGCTTTTAATTGAGTATTTAACGCTTGTTCCTCATCACCAATTACCTCAATACCTTTTTTTACTTCTTTTTGAAACCCAATAAAACTAAATTCGAAATCATAGGTTCCTGGTTCAACATCTAAAGTATAAAACCCATCCATATCCGCAACAGCTCCGGTGATGAAATTTCCATTTTGTGTTACCGTAATGTTGGCCGCAATGAGTGGTTCCCTGGAAAAAGCATCATTTATATTTCCATAGACGAATCCTTTTTCGAGAGATGTTGAAGAAGGATCACAATCTTTTAGATTAGTGTATTCCTTCATTAAATCCTGCATAAGGTCTACTAAGAAATCGGCATTACTATTTTTCGATGCTTCCTGCTGTTGTAGTGAAATCAATGCGCCATTACGCTGACTGGCAAGAGATTTCATGATCACTTCCGTATCAAAATCAGCCGCTGTGCCAAGGACAGGAAATAAAGATATCCCTTTTGAC